>JAQTSL010000006.1 GCA_028711355.1 Rhodoferax sp. | reverse complement strand
CGGTATCCACAGTTGGCGCTTGTTGTCAGCCGACAAGACCACGCCCTCCCATTTGCCAAAGTTGGGCGAGTTGCGGCGCAGGTCCACCGCCACGTCAAACACCTCGCCGTGTGTCACGCGCACCAGTTTGCCCTGTGGGTGCTCGATCTGGTAGTGCAGGCCGCGCAGCACGCCTTTGGCCGACTTGCTGTGGTTGTCTTGGACAAACTGCACGGTTAGACCGGTGCACTGGGCAAAGTCACGCGCGTTGAAGCTCTCAAAAAAGAAGCCGCGCGCGTCGCCAAACACTTTGGGCGCCAGGATCAGTACTTCGGGCAGTGAGGTGGTGGTGATGGTGTAAGGCATGCTGGTTGAACGTCAAAGTAAGCGGTTGTCATGCCGGCCCCGGATCGAGTCCGGGGTTTCAACATCCGGCATCCATGGATTGCGGGTCAAGCCCGCAATGACAGTCAAGTTGTGTCATGTCAGGCTGCTCATTTGAGCAGGCTCAGCAGGTACTGGCCATAGCCATTTTTGGCCAGCGGTGTTGCCAGCTTCTGGATTTGCGCGGCATCAATCCAGTGTTGGGTGTAGGCAATTTCTTCCGGGCAGGCCACTTGCAAACCCTGGCGTTTTTGCAGGGTGGCGATAAAGCTGGCGGCTTCCAGCAGGCTGTCGTGCGTGCCGGTATCGAGCCAGGCGTAGCCGCGGCCCATCATCTCGACGCTGAGCTGGTCTTGCGCCAGATAGACGCGGTTGACGTCGGTGATTTCCAGCTCGCCACGCGCCGACGGTTTGATGTGGGCGGCAATGTCGCAGACCTGGGTGTCGTAAAAATACAGGCCGGTCACGGCGTAATTGCTTTTGGGTTGCCTGGGCTTTTCTTCGATGCTGATGGCGCGCTTTTGGTCGTCAAACGCCACCACGCCGTAGCGTTCCGGGTCGGTCACATGGTAGGCAAACACGCTGGCACCCTGCTTGCGGGCATTGGCGCTGGCAAGCAGTTTGACCAGATCGTTGCCGTAAAAGATGTTGTCGCCCAGCACCAGCGCGCTGGGGTCTGCGCCGACAAAGTCGCGCCTGATGATGAAGGCTTGCGCCAGGCCGTCGGGCGAGGGTTGCACGGCGTAGCTGATACTCATGCCCCACTGGCTACCGTCGCCCAGCAGGTCAGAAAAACGCGGTGTGTCTTGCGGTGTGGAGATGATCAATACCTCTTTGATGCCAGCCAGCATCAGCGTGCTCAGCGGGTAATAGATCATTGGCTTGTCATAGATCGGCATCAGTTGCTTGCTGACCGCCTGTGTCACCGGGTACAGCCGGGTACCTGAGCCGCCAGCCAGGATGATGCCTTTGCGTGTTGTCATGATGTAAATAGAGGGAAGGTGAAAAGAAGAGGGCGCAGTAACCGCGTTGGATTTAACGTGAAAGAACAGGCTGTCATACCGGGCAACGACCCGGTATCCATGAATTTGGAGCCATGGATTGCGGGTCTTGGCCCGCAATGACAGCCATCTTTCATACTTCGGAGTGATTTCAAAGCCATCAGCGTTAGGGCAAGATTTCCGCCAGCATACGGTTTACCCCGTCTTGCCAGGGTGGTAGCGTCAGGCCAAAGGTGGCTTGCAGCTTGCGCGTGTCGAGCCGCGAATTAAGCGGCCGTCGGGCCGCGCTGACAAACTCGCTGGAAGCCACCGGCAGCACCTCGGTTACTTTAAGTTTGATAGCTGATTGCGCCTGTTGCGCTTGCGCTAGAACGTGTTTTGCGTAGTCAAACCAGGTGGTCTCGCCGCTCGCGGCCAGGTGGTAAAAACCGGTCAATGCGTCGCCCGCTGCACCAAGCCGGTTGACCTGGCGGATGGCGTGGGCAGTGACGTCGGCAATCAGCTCGGCCCCGGTCGGTGCGCCAAACTGGTCGTTGATGACTTTGAGTTGCTCGCGCTCTTGCGCCAGATGCAGCATGGTTTTTGCAAAGTTGCCACCGCGTGCGGCGTAAACCCAACTGGTTCTGAAAATCAGGTGGCGTGGGCTGTGCCGGGCGATGCGTTTTTCGCCTTCGAGCTTGGTGTGGCCGTAAACGCTCAAGGGTCCGGTGGCATCGGACTCCATCCAGGGCCGCTCGCTACTGCCGTCAAACACATAGTCAGTGCTGTAGTGCACCAGCCAGGCGCCTAGCCTGACGGCTTCACGCGCCAGCACTTCAGGGGCCAGTGCATTGAGCGTGCGAGCCAGTTCCGGTTCGGATTCGGCCTTGTCCACCGCAGTGTGCGCGGCGGCGTTGACGATCACGTCTGGCCTGATGGCTCGCACCGTTTGCGCCAGCGCGTCAAGCCAGCTGATGTCACCGCAGTAGTCGCTGCTTTGGCGCTCCAGGGCAATGACTTCCCCCAAAGGGCTGAGGCTGCGTTGCAGCTCCCAGCCGACCTGGCCGTTTTTGCCAAAGAGGAGAATTCTCAAGGTCAATATCCGCAAATTAATTGGAATCTGACCCCAATTATTTGGGTGTGTCAGCGTACTGTTTCTGCACCCATTCGCGGTAGGCGCCGCTTTGCACGTGCGCCACCCAGTCGGGGTTGCTCAGATACCACTGGACGGTTTTGCGGATGCCTGACTCGAACGTTTCAGTCGGTTTCCAGCCCAGTTCACGTTCTAGCTTGCGCGCGTCGATGGCGTAGCGGCGGTCGTGGCCGGGGCGGTCGGTCACGTAGGTGATTTGTTCCTGGTAGGGCTTGCCGTCGGCGCGCGGGCGTAGTTCGTCGAGCAGGGCGCAGACGGTGTGGACGATCTCGAGGTTGGCTTTTTCGTTCCAGCCGCCGACGTTGTAGGTTTCTCCGACGCGGCCCGCCTCCAAAACGCGGCGGATCGCGCTGCAATGGTCCTGGACGTAGAGCCAATCACGGATCTGCTGGCCGTCGCCATAGACCGGTAGCGGCTTGCCAGCCAGTGAGTTGACGATCAGCAGCGGAATCAGTTTTTCCGGAAAGTGGTAGGGGCCGTAGTTGTTGCTGCAATTGGTCGTCAGCACCGGCAGGCCGTAGGTGTGGTGCCAGGCGCGCACCAGGTGGTCGCTGGCGGCTTTGCTGGCGCTGTACGGGCTGTTGGGCTCAATGTGGTTGCGCTCGGTAAAGGCTGGGTCGTTCTTGCCCAAACTGCCATAGACCTCGTCGGTGGAGACATGCAGCAATCTGAACGCTTCTTTTTCAGGAGCTACCAGCGCTTGCCAGTAATGGCGTACCGCCTCTAAAAGCTCAAAAGTTCCAACGATGTTGGTCTGGATGAATTGGCCCGGCCCGTGGATGCTGCGGTCCACATGGCTTTCGGCGGCAAAGTTGACTACCGCGCGCGGCTGGTGCGTGGCCAGCAGTCGTTCCACCAGTGCGCGGTCGCCAATATCGCCCTGTATCAGCGTGTGGCGCGGGTCACCTTGCAGGCTTTGCAGGTTTTCCAGGTTGCCCGCGTAGGTCAGCTTGTCCAGCGTCAGCACCGGCTCGTCGCTTTGCGCCAACCAGTCCAGAACAAAATTGGCCCCGATAAAACCCGCGCCGCCTGTGACCAGAATCATGTTTTCACCCTAAGTTGAACGATTTGAAGGCAAAACCCAAGACATGGATTGCGGATCAAGTCCGCAATGACAAGAAAGTGGTCATGCCGGACCTCCTTGTCTGTCATGCCAGACCCGATCCGGCATCCATGGCAACCTGTAAACTGCTTTAACCTGCAACCGATTCTATTTGCTCGGACACGACCAGCCACTGTTCTTCAAGCGTCTGGATTTCTTCGTTCACTTCCTTCAGTCGCTTGCCTTGGCTGGCAAAGTCGGCCGGCGGCGGGTTCTGGCACAAATGGCCTTCGAGCTGGCTGCCCTCGGCTTGCAGCGTGGCCATGCGCGCTTCGATGTCGGCCAGTTTGCGCTTGAGCGAGCCGGTCGGTGCCGGTTTCGGTTTGACCTTGGGCGCAGCGGCTGCGGCCGCTTGGGCCTGGCGTTCGGCTTTGGCGGCGGCGTTGCTGGCGTCGCGGATCGCTTCGCGCTGGCGTTTGGCTTCGTCCAGCAGGTAGCGCTGGTAGTCGTCGAGGTCGCCGTCAAACGGCTCAATGCCCCCGCGTGAGACCAGCCAGAATTCGTCGCAGACGCTGCGCAGCAGGGCGCGGTCGTGGCTGACCAGCATCAGCGTGCCTTCAAATTCGTTGAGCGCCATCGCCAGTGCCTCGCGCGTGGCCAGGTCCAGATGGTTGGTCGGCTCGTCCATCAGCAGCAGGTTTGGCCGCTGCCAGACGATCATGCACAGCACCAGCCGCGCTTTTTCACCACCGCTCATGCTGCCCACCGCCTGCTTGACCATGTCGCCGCTGAAGTTGAAGGTGCCCAAAAAGCTGCGCAAATCCTGCTCGCGCGTTGGCTGGCCAGCGATCTTGCCGGCAGCAGTCAGGTCTTTGACCAGGTGGATCATGTGCTCCAGCGGCGTTTCATCCGGGCGCAGCACGTCCAGCTCTTGCTGGGCAAAGTAGCCGATGTTCAGACCCTTGCCCTCGGTGATCTCGCCGAGAATCGGCGCCAGATCACGCGCAATGGTTTTTACCACGGTCGATTTACCCTGGCCGTTGGCGCCCAGAATGCCTATGCGTTGCCCGGCCAGCACCGATTTGCTGACGTGCTTGACGATCACCGTGGGTGGCGTGCCCGCCGGAGCATCAGCGGGCGCTGGGTAGCCAAAATCTACTGCGGTCATCGACAACATCGGGTTGGGCAGGTTCGCCGGTTCCTTGAACTCAAAGGTGAAGTCGGCCTCGGACAGCAGCGGCGCGATTTTTTCCATGCGGTCGAGCGCCTTGACGCGGCTTTGCGCCTGCTTGGCCTTGCTGGCCTTGGCCTTGAAGCGGTCGATAAATTTTTGCAGGTGCGCAATTTTTTCTTGCTGTTTGGAAAATGCCGCCTGCTGCTGCTCCATCTTTTCGGCGCGCATGTCCTCAAACTTGCTGTAGTTGCCGCCGTAGCGCGTGAGCTTGGCCGCGTCAATGTGCAGCGTGACGGTGCTCACCGCGTCCAGAAACTCACGGTCGTGGCTGATCACCAGCATCGTGCCTTCGTATTTCTTGAGCCAGCTCTCCAGCCAGACCAGCGCGTCCAGGTCCAGGTGGTTGGTCGGTTCGTCCAGCAGCAGCAAATCTGACGGGCACATCAGCGCGCGCGCCAGTTGCAGCCGCATGCGCCAGCCGCCCGAAAAGCTGTTGACCGGGTTGGTCAGTTCGGTGGTCTTGAAGCCCAGCCCAAGGATCAGCGCCTGCGCGCGCGCCGGGGCATCGTGCGCACCGGCGTCTTGCAGCGCCATGTAGGCGTGCGCCATGCGGTCGTAGTCGTCGGTGGCCTCCGCTGCGGTCACCTCCTGTTGCGCTGCCAGCAGCGTGACATCACCGTCAACGACAAAGTCGGTGGCGCACTGGTCGGTCTCGGGCATGTCCTGCGCCACCTGACCCAGCCGCCACTGGGCTGGAAAGCTGAACTCACCACCGTCTTCGTGCAACACGCCGGTCAGCAGCGCAAACAGGCTCGACTTGCCGGCGCCGTTGCGCCCGACCAGACCGACTTTTTCGCCCGGGTTGAGGGTGACGCTGGCGCCGTCAAGCAGGACTTTGGCGCCGCGGCGCAGGGTGATGTTTTTAAGGGTGATCAATGGATTGGCTGGAAAAGGGTGACGCGCCATGCGACGCTGGACGCCCCGCCTTGCGGGGTAAGGGCTTGATTTTAGGCGGTGCCCACTGCTGCCAGCAGCGCCTGGCGCGTGACCAGCAGCACCTGGTCTTCGCCGGCGCTGGTTTCCAGCCAGATCACTTCCAGGCGGGGGAAAGCGGCTTCAAAATGGGCCCGCTCGTGGCCGATTTCCAGCACCAGAATCGCGTCCGGACTCATTTGGGCGGGGGCATCGCGCAGCAGGGTGTGGATGAAGTCCATGCCGTCCGCGCCACCGGCCAGCGCCAGCGCCGACTCGGCCTTGAATTCGGGCGGCAGCGCCGCCATGCTTTGTGCGTTCACATACGGTGGGTTGCACAGAATCAGGTCGTAATGGCTGCCGGTCTGGGGAATGCCGTCGCCCTGGCGCAGCGTGATGCGATCATGCAGGCCGTGGCGGTCGATGTTGATGCGGGCCACCTCCAGCGCCTCGACGCTGATGTCGCTGGCTTGCACTTTTACGTCTGGATAGACCATGGCGGCGATGATGGCCAGGCTGCCGTTGCCCGTGCACAGGTCGAGCACGCGGTGTGTTTTTTCGGGTAACCAGTAGTCCAGGTTGCCTTCCATCAACACTTCAGCAATCAGCGAGCGCGGCACGATGACGCGCTCGTCCACATAAAACGCCACGCCCTGTAGCCAGGCCTCATGCGTCAGGTATGCCGCGGGCTTGCGGGTGCCGATCCGCTCTTTAAAAAGTGTAGCTACTTGCGCTTGATCTGCTTGGGCTACAGGCCTTTTTGCTATGGAATCCGGGCCATCCAGGGGTGAGTTCAGCGGCAAGCCCAGCCGCCACAGCACCAGCCAGGCGGCCTCGTCAAAGGCGTTGCTGGTGCCGTGACCAAACGCCACACCGGCGGCCTCTAATTGGCGGGCACCTTTTTCGATCAGAGCGATGATGGTCATGTGCGGCCCAGCGTTTGCAGGTTTTCCAGCACGCGGCGGTAGATGTTTTTCAGCGGCTCGATGTCGGCCAGCGCAATGTGTTCGTCAATTTTGTGGATGCTGGCGTTGGGCGGGCCCAGTTCGACCACCTGCGGGCAGATGCTGGCGATAAAGCGGCCGTCGCTGGTGCCGCCGCTGGTGGACAGCTCTGGCGTCAGGCCGGTTTCGGCTGCAATGGCGCTGGTGACGGCATCGACCAGCGTGCCGGGGGCGGTCAGAAACGGCTCGCCGCCCAGTACCCAGCTCAGGTCATAGCTCAGGCCATGTTGGTCCAGCACTGCGGACAGACGGCTTTGCAGCGCTTCAGGCGTGGACTCGGTGCAGAACCTGAAGTTGAAGTCCAGCACCACCGTGCCCGGGATGACGTTGCTGGCGCCGCTGCCGCCATGGATATTGCTGACCTGCCAACTGGTCGGTGGAAAAAACGCGTTGCCCTGGTCCCAGCTCATGCCCACCAGTTCGGCCAGCACCGGTGCCAGCAGGTGGATCGGGTTGCTGGCCAATTGCGGGTAGGCAATGTGACCCTGGACGCCTTTGACGGTCAGTTTTCCGCTCAGCGTGCCGCGCCGGCCGTTTTTGATCATGTCGCCGGTTTGTTGGACCGAGGTCGGTTCGCCGACGATGCAGTAGTCCAGCTTTTCGCCGCGCTCGCGCAGCAGTTCGACTACCTTGACCGTGCCGTCCAGCGCCGGACCTTCTTCGTCGCTGGTGAGCAGAATACCAATGCTCAAAGGCGTGTCGGGCTGCGCCGCAATGAATTCTTCAGTGGCCACCACAAACGCAGCCAGCGAGGTTTTCATGTCAGCAGCGCCGCGCCCGTAAAGCTTGCCGACGCGCTCGGTCGGGGTGAACGGGTCGCTGCTCCACTGCTCACTCGGGCCGCTCGGAACGACGTCGGTGTGACCGGCAAATACAATTAATTTAGCAGCTATTGGCGCTTGTCCGGCTTGCGTTGAAGGTCTTTTTGCCCACAAATTTGTAACCCGAAAATGATCCGGCCCGCTGACCAAAGGCGCCAGTTCAAAACCCAGCGCGGCCAGCCGCTGGCCGATGATGCGCTGACAGTTGGCGTCATGGGGGGTCTCGGACCGGCAGGCGATCAGCGCCTTGGCCAGGTGCAGGGTGGCGCTCATGGACCCATGTCCAGCGTGATTTTGGTGAACGCGGCCTGGCCGTCGCTGGGTTTTTCTTGCTTGGCAGTTGTCTGCGCTTGGGCCGGGGGCTGCTTCGGCGTCTGAGTGTCAAAGCTATTTTGCAAACGCCACATCAGATTGGTCGGTGAATCGGCGTTGGCCAGACCCTCCTTGCGATCAACCACGCCGGTCGTGATGAGACGCGCAATGTCTTGTTCGTAGGTCTGACTGCCTTCGGCGAGCGACTTTTCCATGGCTTCGATAATGCCCGAAAAATCGCCTTTTTCAATCAACTCGGACACCAGTCGGGTAACCTGCATGATTTCAATGGCGGCCCTGCGCTTGCCGTCGATGGTGCGCAACAGCCGCTGCGAAATGACCGCTTTGAGCGCTGCTGCCAAGTCGCCCAACAGTGTTTTGCGCACTTCGACCGGAAAGAAACTCAGCACCCGGTTCAAGGCCTGGTAGCTGTTATTGGCGTGTAGCGTTGCGATGCAAAGGTGACCGCTTTGGGCATAGGCGATGGCGGCGGTCATGGTTTCGCGGTCGCGGATTTCGCCGATCAGAATGACATCGGGGGCCTGACGCAGCGCATTTTTGAGCGCTATCTGCAGCGACTGGGTATCGGTGCCGATCTCGCGCTGGTTCACCACCGCCCGCTTGTTGGTGAACATGAATTCGACCGGGTCTTCGATCGTCAGGATATGGCCCGACATATTGGCGTTGCGGTGGTCCAACATGGCGGCCAGTGTGGTGCTTTTGCCAGAACCGGTGGCGCCCACCATGAGAATCAGGCCACGTTTTTGCAAGATCAGCTCCGACAAAATGGGTGGCAGCGACAGATCTGCCAAGACCGGCACTTCGGCGGTGATGTAGCGGATGACCGCCGCATACGAGCCGCGTTGCCGCATGGCGCTGATACGAAAACGGCCAACGCCCGGCATCGACCAGGCCATATTGAGCTCGTTGGTTTGTTGGAGTTCGTCAATTTTGTCGGGTCCCAGGATTTCGCTCAGAAGATTCAGCGTTCCCTCTGGTGGCAGTAACTGGCTGTTGACCGGCACGCAGTTGCCGTTGATGCGTACTAGCACCGGTGACAGGGCCGACAGATAGACGTCAGAGGCGTGCTTGTCGGCCATCAACCGCAGGATGCGGCGCATGGGGCCTTCAGCGGCGGGGGTTTCGATGGCGGCCATGGTTTGCTTCCCTTCAATTAACGTGAAATATTCACAATCTGGCGCCGTTGCGACAGATTTTTTGCGGAGACGGTAGCTGAATTGGGGTCAGATCCCAATTCGGGGCAAGACCATTGAGCTTGCCAATAAAGAGCTGCCGAATTGGGCTCTGACCCCAATTCTGCGGCTTGTACAGACGATCGGTATTTCATATTTTTTTGGCGGTTTGGTAGCCATCGCAAGGATTGATCTGTCAGCGTCTCGGGTTGGTTCTTGGTCTGACTCTCATTTGATCAGTTGGGGACAGAGCAAAGTTCACTTCGTGTATCTCTTGGTCTGACTCTCATTTGATCAGTTGGGGACAGAGCAAAGTTCACTTGGTGTATCTCTTGGTCTGTCTCTCATTTGATCAGTTGGGGACAGAGCAAAGTTCACTTCGTGTAACTCTTGGTCTGTCCCTCATTTGATCAGTTGGGGACAGAGCAAAGTTCACTTCGTGTAACTCTTGGTCTGTCCCTCAATTTGAACATCCGAAAATCAGTTGGGGACAGAGCAAATTTCACTTCGTGTAAATCTTGGTCTGTCCCTCATTTGATCAGTTGGGGACAGAGCAAAGTTCACTTCGTGTAACTCTTGGTCTGTCCCTCAAGGTCTCAGTAAATCATTCAGGCTGGTCTTGGCCCGGGTCTGCGCATCGACTCGCTTGACGATGATGGCCGCGTACAGGTTGTAGCGGCCGTCGTCTTTGGGCAGGCTGCCGCTGATGACGACCGAACCGGCTGGAATGCGCCCATAGCTAACCTGGCCGGTGGCGCGATCGTAAATCGGCGTGCTCTGGCCGAGATAAACACCCATCGAAATAACCGAGTTTTCCTCGACGATGACTCCTTCAACCACCTCGGAGCGGGCACCGATAAAGCAGTTGTCTTCAATGATGGTGGGACCGGCCTGCATCGGCTCGAGCACGCCGCCCAAGCCGACACCGCCGCTTAAATGCACGTTTTTGCCGACCTGCGCACATGAGCCGACGGTGACCCAGGTATCGACCATGGTGCCTTCATCGACATAGGCGCCGATGTTGACGAAAGACGGCATCAGGATCACGCCGCGGGCCAGGTAGCTGCCACGGCGCGCCACCGCTGGCGGCACCACGCGCACGCCAGTGGCGCGCATACCGGCTTCGGTCATGTCCGAGAACTTGGTCGGCACCTTGTCATAAAAGCCCAGGTCGCCGGCCTTGATGAGCTCGTTGTCGCGCAGCTTGAAGCTGAGCAGGACCGCTTTTTTGATCCACTGGTGGGTGGTCCATTGGCCGACGCCGGTGCGCGTGGCTACGCGTAACTGTCCGTTGTTGAGCTGATGGATAACGTGCTCTACCGCGTCGGTGACTTCGTTGGGGGCCGAGGCGGCAGAAAGATTGGCGCGGTCGTCCCAGGCGGCGTCAAGAATGGCTTGGAGTTGTTGGGTCATGGTTTTGTGTCTTTGGGTTCAATGGGGCAATGGGGCAATGATATCTGGATGGGGCGGGACCTGCGGGTGCGCGATTTCGCAAACTGTAGGGGTGGGTGCAGGGGCACGTGGTTGGGTCGGTGTGTTGGTGCACCCCGCAGGGCAACCGGTATGGGCGCCCCCCTCATGCTGGAGTACCAGAAATCGGGGGGCACCCACACCGGTTACCCTGCGAGATATTGGTACGCGCAGGCCCTTTAAGAGAGTTTCATCGCCGGCGGTAGCAGAATGGGGGTCAGATCCGGCCGCGTAGCGGAACGGCTCTGACCCCCATTCTGCGGCTTGTACACAATAAACTGTTTTTCATGCTTCGGGGTGGTTTTGTTTCCATGAACGTTCGTTCAACACCGCCCAGCGCAGTGGCTGGCTTTGGCGGCCGACGATTTCTGGTACTCCAGCATGAGGAGGCCGCCAAAGACTGCTGCTGTGCGGGTTTTACAGGATATATCCCCTTCGAGAGGTTTTCTCAACCCTGCCGTGTTTTAACAAACTCAACCATCCGCTGCGCCGCTTGCATACATTCGGCTGTATCCGCCACCAGCGCCATGCGGATGCGCCCGGAGCCGGGATTGTGACCACGCGCTTCGCGCGCCAGAAAGGAGCCCGGCAATACCGTCACGTTGTATGCGGCGTACAGATCGCGGGCAAACGCCTGGTCGTCACCGCCCACGTCGGCCCACAGATAAAAACCGGCGTCGGGCAGTGCCACGTTCATCACCCGTGCCAGCATGGGCGTGACCTCGGCAAACTTGGCGCGGTAGAGCGCGCGGTTTTCCACCACGTGGCTCTCGTCGTTCCAGGCTGCGATGCTGGCGGCCTGCACCACCGGGCTCATGGCGCAGCCGTGGTAGGTGCGGTATTGCAAAAAGGGGCTGATGATGCTGGCATCGCCCGCCACAAAGCCGCTGCGCATACCGGGCACATTGCTGCGTTTGGACAGGCTGGTGAGCGTGATCAGGTTTTTAAAATCATGGCGGCCGAGTTGCGCAGCGGCTTGCATACCGCCCAGCGGCGGTTCGTCGCGGAAATAAATCTCGCTGTAGCACTCGTCTGAGGCAATCACAAAGCCAAAACGCTCGCTCAAGTCAAATAGCTTTTGCCATTCGCTCAAGGGCATCACGGCACCGGTGGGGTTGCCGGGCGAGCAGACAAACAGTTGTTGCGTGCGCGCCCAAACCGCCATCGGCACGCTGTCCCAGTCCGGCCCAAAGTTGCGCGCCGGGTCGCTCGCCACATAGTAGGGCTCAGCGCCAGCCAGCAGCGCCGCACCTTCGTAAATTTGATAAAACGGATTCGGGCAGACCACCAGGGGTTTTTGGCCACTGACGGCGCTGCCGCCCGGGTTGACGAGCGTTTGCGTCAGCGCAAACAGCGCCTCGCGCGAGCCGTTGACCGGCAGGGTTTGCGTGAAAGGGTCCACGCTCAGGCCGTAGCGGCTTTTCAGCCAGTGCGCAAAAGCCTGGCGCAAGCGTGGTTCGCCCGCGGTGGCGGGGTAGCTGGCCAAGCCGCTGGGGCTTTGCGTGACGGCAGCGCACAGGGCCTGCTGGATGAACGTCGGTGTGGCGTGTTTGGGTTCGCCAATACCCAGGCTGATGGGCGTGTAGGCCGGGTTGGGGGTGATGCCGGCAAACAGTTGACGCAGCCGCTCGAACGGGTAGGGCTGCAAGAGGGAGAGCAGGGGATTCATGGGGCGGCATTATCCGGGATGCGTTGCCATGTTGAACCCGCGCGGCGGCTGGCTTTGGCGGCCTCCTCATACGGGGGTACCCGAAATCGTCGGTCGCCAAAGCCAGTCACCGCGCTGGACCGCGTTATTGAAGATGATCAACCCCAAAGTCGTGAGCCGGATGGGGCCCACAGGTGAGCGCCGATTTCTGGTACCCCAGCATGAGGTGCTCGCCTGTGGGCCCCATCCGGCGGGTTGCGCCGTAAGCATTGGCAAATTGCCCCAATGACTACAGCGACGGATTACAGCGTCAGTGAATGCACCGGCAAATGCCGCCCCAGCCAGTGTTCACAAGCATGCGCTAGCGCTGTCGTGTCGCCCGTGGCGCACAGAGTCACATGCCCAGCATTTGCATCGGTTGCCGGGTGGGGCAGCACGCGCCGGGTCTGGCGCGCGACCGGTTCTCCGTTGTCGATCAGATGCACGTCTGGCCCCACCAAAGCGCGCCACACATCGCCCGCAAACGGGTAATGGGTGCACCCCAGCACCAGTGTGTCGATCTCTCCAGTTATTAAGCCAAATTGACCTGTAGCCCTTATGTATTGTGCGCAGAGTGCTTCAATTTGTGCAGTGTCATGGCGCTCGATGGCGTCCGCTAGGCCGTCACACGGGGTGCACACAAATTCAGCCTGACCCGCCAGCGAGCTCAGCAGCACCGCAAACTTCTGGCTGGCCAGCGTGCCGCGCGTGGCCAGCACGCCGATGCGCCGGGTTTGGCTCACCGCCACGGCGGGTTTCAGCGCCGGTTCCACGCCGACGATGGGCAGGGCAGGGTAGTCCTGGCGCAGTAAATGGATGGCAGCAGCCGTGGCCGTATTGCAGGCAATCACCAGGGCCTTGATCGGCGGGTTTGTGCGGTGGAGCAAATGCTGGGTGATGCGCTGGGTACGCGCAATGACAAACGCCTCGTCGCGCTCGCCATAGGGAGCAAAACCGCTGTCGGCCACATAGACAAAGTCTTCCAACGGTAGCTCAGCGCGCAAGGCACGCAGGATGCTCAACCCGCCTACACCGCTGTCAAACACCCCGATGGGGCGCTTGACCGATTCAGACCGATCAGCCACCCGAGACAGTGATGCCCTTGAACTCACCGGTGGCGATGCGCTGGCTCCATTCGGCCGGGCCGGTGATGTGGGCGCTGGTGCCACCGGCATCTACCGCCACGGTGACAGGCATATCGACCACGTCAAATTCGTAAATGGCTTCCATGCCCAGATCGGCAAAGCCCAGCACCTTGGAGGTCTTGATGGCTTTGCTCACCAGATAGGCCGCGCCGCCCACGGCCATCAGGTAGGCGCTCTTGTGCTTCTTGATGGCTTCGATGGCGACCGGGCCGCGCTCGGCCTTGCCGACCATGGCGATCAGGCCGGTTTCGGCCAGCATCATTTCGGTAAAGCCGTCCATGCGCGTAGCGGTGGTCGGGCCGGCCGGGCCGACCGCTTCGTTGCCCACCGGGTCCACCGGCCCGACGTAATAAATCACGCGGTTGGTGAAATCGACCGGCAGTTTTTCGCCCTTGGC
This sequence comes from Rhodoferax sp., assembly GCA_028711355.1. Taxonomy (GTDB): domain Bacteria; phylum Pseudomonadota; class Gammaproteobacteria; order Burkholderiales; family Burkholderiaceae_C; genus Rhodoferax. Next base: position 13,586 of record JAQTSL010000006.1, on the reverse strand, counting down.
CAACATGTCCTTGATGCGCTTGTGCGCGGCATCGCGGCCGGTGAGCATCTTGCCGTTCAAAAGCAGCGTGTCGCCAGGTTTCCAGCTTGCCACTTCTTCTTTGGTCAGGGTGTTCAGGTTGACTTTTTTGCTCTTGACGTAATCGGGGGCCCAGGTGACGTTGGGCCACAGGCTCAGGCTGGGCGGGGTCAGATAGACCGGACCGCTGCCGTCCATCACAAAATGGGCGTGGCGCATGGCGGCGCAGTTGGGGATCATGGCAATGGGCTTGCCGGCGGCGTGCGTCGGGTACATCTTGATCTTGATGTCGAGCACCGTGGTCAGGCCGCCCAGACCTTGCGCACCAATGCCCAGCGCGTTGACTTTTTCAAACAGCTCCAGGCGCAGTTTTTCCACGTTAGAGAGCGCTGCGCCGCTGGCCGCTTTGGCTTGCAGCTCGTGCATGTCCAGGCTGTCCATCAGGCTTTCTTTGGCCATGACTACCGCCTTTTCAGCCGTGCCGCCGATGCCGATGCCCAGAATGCCCGGCGGGCACCAGCCGGCGCCCATGGTCGGCACGGTTTTCAGCACCCAATCGACCACCGAATCATTCGGGTTGAGCATGTACATCTTGCTCTTGTTCTCGCTGCCGCCGCCCTTGGCTGCCACCGTAATGTCAAGCTTGTTGCCGGGCACGATGTCGGTGAAGATCACCGCCGGGGTGTTGTCCTTGGTGTTCTTGCGCTCAAACTGCGGGTCGGCTACCACGCTTTTGCGCAGCGTGTTGCTGGGGTCGGTGTAGGCGCGTCGCACGCCTTCGTTGATGGCGTCGTCCAGGCTACCGGTAAAGCCTTCCCAGCGCACGTCCATGCCCACTTTAAGAAACACGTTGACGATGCCGGTGTCCTGGCAGATTGGGCGGTGGCCCTCGGCGCTCATCTTGCTGTTGGTCAGGATTTGCGCGATGGCATCCTTGGCGGCGGGCGATTGCTCACGCTCGTAGGCCTTGGCCAGGTGGGCGATGTAGTCGGTGGGGTGGTAGTAGCTGATGTATTGCAGCGAAGCGGCGATGGATTCGATCAGGTCGTTCTGGCGAATAGCAGTGCTCATGGTGGTTTGCCTTCAAAGTGTTGCGGATTCACATGTCACGGTAGGATGCAAGTTTAACCAAGCCCTCCCAACACAGGCTGACGCAGTGGCCCCGTTTTTTATGCTCAAGTTGATCCTTCGCAATGTGACGCCATTTATCAATGCCCAAACGCTGGGGGGTGTGCTGCTGGCGCTGGCGGCGTTGGTGGCTTTGCTGTTGAGCAATTCGCCCTGGAGCGATTTTTACCTGAAGCTGCTGGACTTTCCGGTGGCGCTGCACATTGGCGCAGATGCGTTGGTGCTGGCCAAGCCGATGCTGATTTGGGTCAATGACTTGTGGATGGCGGTGTTTTTCTTTCTGGTGGGGCTGGAGATCAAGCGCGAGCTGATCGACGGTGAGTTGGCTACGATGCGCCTGGTGTTGCTGCCTGCTGGCGCTGCTCTGGGCGGTATGCTGGTTCCGGCGCTGATCTATGCCGCCATCAACGCCGGGGACGCGGTGGCTTTGCGTGGATGGGGTATTCCGATGGCGACCGACATTGCGTTTGCCCTGGGCATTCTGGTGCTGCTGGGCGCGCGCGTGCCGGTGTCGCTGAAGATTTTTCTGACGGCGGTGGCCATCATTGATGACCTGGGTGCGATTTTGGTGATTGCCTTTTTTTACACGGCTGATCTGTCGCTGACCATGTTGTTGTCCGCTGGCGCGGGGGCTTTTGTATTGCTGATGCTCAACCGGCTGAAAGTTGTTGCCATTAGCCCTTATGTGATCGTGGGGCTGGTGATCTGGGTGTGTGTGCTCAAGTCCGGCGTTCACGCCACGCTGGCCGGGGCGATCACGGCGCTGGCGATTCCCATGGCCGATGGCAAAGGCGGCTCGCCGCTGCAACGCGCCGAGCACGCGCTGCACCCCTGGGTGGCTTATTTGATCTTGCCGGTATTTGCATTTGCCAATGCCGGGGGGTTTCTGGGAGACGTGCGGCCGCAGACACTGCTGCAAACCGTGCCCTTGGGCATTGCCGCTGGCGTGTCTCTGGGCGAGCCGATGGGCGTTTTCTGCTTCTCGTGGTTGTTGATCCGCTTTGGTGGCGCACGCTTGCCCGATCAAAGCAGTTGGCTGCAATTTGCCGGTGTGGCCGCTTTGTGCGGCGTGGGTTTTACCATGAGCCTGTTCATCGGCTCACTGGCGTTTGAAGGGGCCGACGCAGCCTACGCTTCGCAAGTCAAGATGGGTGTGTTGCTGGGCTCGGCTCTTAGCGCCACCTTGAGCATCCTGATGTTGCTGCGCCCGGCTCGCCCACACCAAACCCAACCTTGAAATAGCTCAAGATGGCAGACACATCCTGGCACATACCCCCCCACGTCACTTACTTCACCCATGGCCATTTTTCATAAGTTGCCCACTCGGGTATGTCGTCGAGGGTGAACCACTTGCCGTCTGCGCCTTTGGCAACGAACTTGACCGTACTGTCAATTTTCCCCGCTCCATCGACGCTCCAGCGTGTCCAGTCGCTGAATTCATCGTCGGCGGTTCCCAACAGGCCGTCCGCGCCTGCAGATGCATAGCTGCTGGCCAATTGTTGTCCAAGCGCGTCAACTTCTTCGTAAGAAACGTAGGAGACAACATCATCTGCCGTTTGCCACTGACCATCCGTTCCAGCTCCACCATAGTAGCTGCTTACCATCCTGCCACGACCGTTCTCATGCGGCACCGCCCGGGTCCACTGGGTAATCGCTCCGGTGCTGTCAACCGTAACCGTTGTGCCAACCCCTGAGCCGTTGTAAGTAGTCGTTACCTTGTAGGAAAACATGTCGTCAGACGTTTCCCACAGTCCATCCGGTCCCGGTGCGTCGAAGTGGATGTAGGACGTGACCCGGTTTTGCGCATCGTAGGTAGTGGTGGCAAGTGACGAAATCGGATCGTCCGCGGTGAACCACAATCCATCTGCCCCGGCGGATTTGTGGTTAACGTATTTGAGCGGCAATCCAGCGTCGTTTTTGGTGATTTCGTTGTAGCCGCCAGTAATCACGTCGTCAGCGGTAAAAGCCAGACCGTCTGCACCCTTGTCAGCGAGATTGACCTGACCGGTGGACACTCCGTTTACATAATGATTGATGGAGTAATTCTTGACATCGTCGGCCGTAAAGGCTTTTCCGTCTTGGCCCAAACCGTCAAAGATGCCATTGGTAAACACACCAAAACTGGTGTCTTGCATAACACGGCCATTGGCATCGAAAGACTTTACCCAATAGCTATTGCCAGGCACATCATCAGCGGTAAACCATTGCCCGTCAGCGCCTTTGTTGGTCATGGCCGCAGACAGCGTCTGCAACTTGGAGGCCGCGTCCCATCCGTACAGCGTGTAATCTGCGACGACATCGTCGCCTGTAAACCATTTGCCGTCGGGTCCGGTACCCATGTGGTTGGCGGCTTGCCTCACATTGCCCGCTGCATCGTAGAGTGAGCTCGAAGCCAGAGCGACATCATCAGCGGTGAACCAGACGTTGTCAGCGCCTTTGCCCGAATGCGATGCCGTCAGGCGAATCTTGCCATTGGGATCGTAGGCGAAGTAAGTCCACGCGGTCACCACATCGTCGGTGGTGAACCAAAGCTTGTCGGTTCCAGCACCAAAGGTCGCAAGATGCGTCAGTTGCGTGCCACTTACCACACCGGCAACCACGCTTTGCACGACGTCATCCGAGGTGAACCACTGTTTGTCAAGCCCCGCACCGTTGTAGGTGACGGCCAACAGGTTATTGCCATTGGCATCCACTGAAAATGCTGTGTAGTAACCGATTACGTCATCTGTGGTGAATGCTTTGCCATCTGTGCCTGTGTTGTTGAAATGAACCGCTTGCACCGTATGTCCGGCCGGATTGGCTGAAACAAATTCCCAGCCTTGGGACAGGGAGTCATCGTCGGTAAAGAAAACCTTGTCGATACCGGCCTCCAGTATCGGAATGATGATGTGATGTGCATTGGTGTCACTTCCCATCAACCCGTAGAGGTAATCAGAGGATGACGCTGTATCGTCGGCAGTTCGCCAGAGGCCGTCAGCGCCAACGCCGGTGAACAAGACCGCGCTAAACTTTGTCTTGTTGTTGACGCTACTGTAGTAGTTGAGCGTGTGCTGGATCAATACATCGTCAGTCGTCAGCGGTTTGCCGTCAGCACCAAACTGATAACGCCCCTCGCGACCATTGCGCTGACCCGTTGCATCGTATTCAATCGTGGTGTACACGGGCGTTATTGGCGGTGTCGTGGTTGGGTAGTACTGGATGTTTACACGGGCAGTAGCTGCCGCCGTGGGGCTGCCAAATACCTTGGCACTCATGTCCGCTTTTGCCATGGCCCAGCTGGTAGCCAAACCAGCGGCTGGGTTCGCCCCTGACAGTCGGGAAATGCTGGGAGTTGAGGCTGGAAGTATCGGCGTGATGCCACCAGGCGTGGTACCCGCGCCGCACGCCATACCGGCGCAGGCCAAGGCGTTCGGGCTGGTAGCACCTGTTGCGCCGGTTCCACCATTGGGTGCTCCCGCATAATTCACCCAAAAGCCCAGCCCTTTTCCAAGGGTCAACGCGCCGAACTCCTGATATTGTTTGCTTTGGATGTAGCTTGAGAGAGTATTTTTTTCGGCTAACGATGGTGCAAAGAAGTACCACACATTTGAGGCATTGTTCCAAGCCCACAATGTGGTGACGTTGCCAATGCTGGCAGAAAAGTTGGCTGGGCTCATGTCTGTGCCAGAAGCCACCAGATTCCAGCCTGTCTTCAACGCGCTGGCATTCAATGTGGCCGCTTGCCCGCTCTGCACCCCGCGATCGATCGGGGTGGTTCCAGCAACGTTCACCCAGTAGCCTTCACCGGCATTGATGCTGGACAGCAGGGCGTAGCCTTTTGCGTTTGTGTATTCCTGCAGTTTGGTTGCATCCAGTGAGGGCGCATAGAAAGCCCACTTGCTGGCGGTCGAGTCCCACTTCCAGACCGTTTGAACGGTGCTTGTGCCGCCAAACGTGGCTTGGACGTCAACTGGCGTCGTCAGACTGTTGCCGACCAGGTTCCAGCCTGGCGATAGCGTTTGAGGATAGCTCAGCGGGGCGGCTGTGGAAGGGAGCACAAGCGTTGAGATTGCTCCAGCCAAAATCAAAGAGCCCCAATTTCCAAGGTTTGTGCCCTGAGACGGGTTGCTTAGGGTTCGCATGGGTAGTCCTCCGGCAGTGTTGATGTCACAAGTTCATATTCAGGAGAATATCAAAAATTGCCGGGGTTTGCATCACGAACCCGCCACAGAGCAGCGCAGCCGAGGCAGGGTGAGCCGCTCAGACCGCTCTCATTGCGACCGTCAAGACATCAATGGGATGGAGACACGTTGTGCGCCATCAGCTTGTCGGTGTAGGCAATGGCCATGGCGGACAGCAAAAAGGCGAGGTGGATCACCGTTTGCGCAATCAGCACCTTGTCGCTGTAATTGGCAGCGTTGATAAAGGTCTTGAGCAGGTGGATTGAGCTGATGCCGATGATCGACATCGCCAGCTTGACTTTCAGCACCGAGGCGTTGACATGGTCGAGCCATTCGGGCTGGTCCGGGTGGCCCTCCAAATTGATGCGCGAAACAAAGGTCTCATAGCCGCCCACAATCACCATGATCAGCAGGTTGGAGATCATCACCACGTCAATCAGCGCCAGCAGCACCAGCATGATGACAGTTTCGTTCAGGTGGGTGATCTGCACGTCGGTCTTGTAGCCAATGCTGTCGATCAGCGCGGCCAGCGCCGCCTGGCTGCCGAAAGCCGCCTCCAGCAGGTGCAACAACTCGACCAGAAAGTGATAGACATAGACGCCTTGAGCCAGGATCAAACCCAGGTAAAGCGGCAGTTGCAGCCAGCGGCTGGCAAAAATCAGCCGGGGAATGGGGCGCAAGGTGGGGCTTTTAGGGGGTGATGGATTTGTCATGGGGCTGGGTAAATGCTACTCGAGGCGGCGAGTTTATCGCGCTACCATGCCGCGCGCCCCCCCCATCCGGCCCGACAGTCAGTAACTTGTAAGTGCCAACTGTAATATTAAAGGGCGAATTTTATTTAAAAAGAGGAGACTTACCCGTGACCACACCCAAAACTGCTGTTGAATCCATGCTGGTTGAAAACCGCGTTTTCCCGCCCAGCGAGGCCACCGTCAAGGCGGCTCGCATTCAGGGCATGGAAGGCTACTACGCTCTGTGCGCTGAAGCCGAAAAAGACTTTGAAGGCTTTTGGGCCCGCCTGGCACGTGAAAACGTGGTCTGGACCAAACCTTTTACCAAGACGCTTGACGAGTCCAATGTACCTTTCTACAAGTGGTTTGAAGACGGCGAACTCAACGCCTCGGCCAATTGTCTGGACAAGCACGTTGGTACGCCGGTTGAAAACAAGACGGCTGTTATTTTCGAAGCGGACGACGGCACGGTCACCAAGACCACCTACAAAGAACTGCTGGCCCGGGTCGGTCAGTTTGCCAATGCCCTGAAGGCGCACAACATCAATAAAGGCGACCGCGTCCTGATCTATATGCCGATGTCGCTGGAAGGTGTGATCGCCATGCAGGCCTGCGCCCGCATTGGGGCCATCCACAGCGTGGTGTTTGGCGGTTTCTCGGCCAAGGCGCTGCAAGAGCGCATCATCGACGCCGGTGCAGTGGCCGTGGTCACGGCCAACTTCCAGTTGCGCGGTGGCAAAGAACTGCCCTTGAAATCGATCGTTGACGAAGGCTTGGGCCTGGGTGGCTGTGAGTCGATCAAAACGGTGTTTGTTTATCAGCGTGTCGCGACGGCTTGCAACATGGTCGCTGGCCGTGACGTGACTTTCACCCAAGCCCTGGCCGGTCAAAGCACCGTCTGTGCGCCCGTTTCCGTCGGCGCTGAGCACCCGCTGTTCATCTTGTTCACCTCTGGCTCCACCGGCAAGCCTAAAGGCGTGCAGCATTCGACCGGCGGCTTTTTGCTGTGGGCCAAGCTGACCATGGACTGGGTGTTTGACCTGAAACCGACCGACGTGTTCTGGTGCACGGCTGATATCGGCTGGATCACCGGCCACTCGTATGTGGCCTATGGGCCGTTGGCTGCCGGGGCCACCCAAATTATTTTTGAAGGCATCCCGACTTATCCCAATGCCGGGCGTTTCTGGCAGATGATTGAGCGTCACAAATGCAGCATTTTCTACACCGCACCTACCGCCATTCGGGCGCTGATCAAATCGGCCGAGGGCGACCCCAAGGTCCATCCGGATCGTTCTGATTTGTCGAGCCTGCGCATTTTGGGCACGGTTGGCGAGCCGATCAACCCGGAAGCCTGGATCTGGTACTACAAAAACATCGGCCACGAAAAATGCCCGATCGTCGATACCTTCTGGCAAACCGAGTCGGGTGGGCACATGATCTCGCCACTACCGGGTGCGACACCGCTGGTACCTGGCTCTTGCACATTGCCGCTGCCCGGTATAGCGGCCGCCATTGTCGATGAAGCCGGTCACGATGTGCCCAACGGTTCGGGTGGCATTCTGGTGGTCAAACGCCCCTGGCCGTCGATGATTCGTACCATCTGGGGTGACCCGCAACGCTTCAAGACCGGTTATTTCCCGGCTGACCTGGGTGGTAAGTACTACTTGGCAGGTGATGGTGCGGTGCGCAGCGCAGACCGTGGCTATTTCCGCATTACCGGCCGCATTGACGACGTGCTGAACGTGTCGGGCCACCGCATGGGCACCATGGAAATTGAATCGGCCTTGGTCGCCAAAACCGATTTGGTGGCCCAAGCCGCTGTGGTGGGCCGTCCTGATGATCTGACCGGTGAGGCGATTTGCGCCTTTGTGGTGCTCAAGCGCAGTTGCCCGACCGGTGACGAAGCCAAGCAAATTGCCAAAGTCCTGCGCGACTGGGTGGCCAAAGAGATTGGGCCGATCGCCAAGCCCAAGGACATCCGCTTTGGTGAAAACCTGCCCAAGACCCGCTCGGGCAAGATCATGCGTCGCCTGCTGCGTTCATTGGCCAAGGGTGAAACCATCACCCAGGACACCTCGACGCTGGAAAACCCGGCGATCCTGACGCAGTTGGGCCAAACCTACTGATCTGTCAAAAACAATAGCTTTTAGCCGTTGCCTAATAAGGGACGGAAGCTGTTTTAACCAATAAAAAGCCCGCATCTGCGGGCTTTTTATTGAGGCTGCGCCGGTGCGGCGCGTCGGCAAGCTATGAAGTTATTTGAGCGACAGCACCCATTTCACCAGGGTTTCTGCCTCAGCTTGGTTGACCTGCGGATTGGCTGGCATGGGAATAGCGCCCCAGGCACCTGATCCGCCCTTCATGATTTTGGTGGAAAGCTTGGCCACCACGTTCTGACCAGCGTATTTGGCGGCGACATCCTTGTAGGCCGGGCCGACGACCTTCTTGGCGATCGCGTGGCAGGCCAGGCAGTTTTTCTTTTTGGCCAAGGCTTCGTCGGCCAAGGCCGGTACCGCCAGTAAAGACAATACCACCAAGGGCAAGAGCAATTGTTTCATGAAAATTTCCTTTTTTGGACGATACTGTTCATCCAACGTGATTGTAGGAGTTGTGGTTGACACCTGGGGGCGTTGCTTGCGTGCCACGGGATGATGCCGCTGCGACAATGGCGCAAACGTAGCTTGTTGTACATCGAACGTAGAAGGAGACAGCATCATGTATTTTTTAGGTCTGGGGCTGGCGTTGCTGGTCATGAAGTATCTGGAGTTTGGACCGGTGGCGCAGTGGTCCTGGTGGTTGGTTCTGGCCCCTTTTGCACTGGCGGTGGTTTGGTGGGGTTGGGCCGACAGCTCGGGCTATACCAAGCGCAAGTCGATGGAGCGCGAAGACCAGCGACGCGACCAGCGACGCGAGCGCACCAAACAGGCGCTGGATGCCACCCAGAGCGACGCCCGTAACAAGCGCTAGGCCATAATCTGCGACCGTTCTGATACGTTCGATCCCAACTTGACGGAAACTGCCATGCCCGCTTATCGCTCTGCAACCACCACCGCCGGCCGCAATATGGCGGGTGCTCGCGCCCTGTGGCGTGCCACTGGCATGAAAGACGGTGACTTCAACAAGCCCATCATTGCGGTAGTTAACTCTTTTACCCAATTTGTGCCGGGCCATGTGCACCTGAAAGACCTGGGCCAACTGGTGGCACGCGAGATTGAAGCGGCCGGCGGTGTCGCCAAGGAATTCGGCACCATTGCCGTCGATGACGGCATTGCCATGGGCCACGACGGCATGCTGTACAGCTTGCCCAGCCGTGACATCATTGCCGACAGCGTGGAGTACATGGCCAATGCGCACTGCGCCGACGCGCTGGTGTGCATCAGCAACTGCGACAAGATCACCCCGGGGATGCTGATGGCCGCGATGCGCCTGAACATCCCGGCGGTGTTTGTGTCGGGTGGTCCGATGGAAGCGGGCAAGGCGCAGCTCAAGCTGCCCGGGCAAGCCACGGTGCAGTTCAAAAAGCTCGATTTGATCGACGCCATGGTGATGGCCGCCGACCGCGCCCAAAGCGATGAAACCGTGGCTGAGGTTGAGCGCAGCGCTTGCCCCACCTGTGGCTCGTGCTCGGGTATGTTTACTGCCAACTCGATGAACTGCCTGACCGAAGCGCTGGGTTTGTCATTACCTGGCAATGGCTCATTGGTGGCGACGCACGCCGATCGCGAACAACTGTTCAAACGCGCCGGGCACCTGATTGTGGATTTATGCAAACGCTATTACGAGCAGGGCGACGAGCGCGTGCTGCCGCGCTCGGTCGGTTTCAAGGCGTTTGAAAACGCCATGACGCTCGACATTGCCATGGGCGGCTCGACCAACACCATCCTGCACCTGTTGGCGGTGGCGCAAGAGGCCGGCATTGCTTTCACCATGGCCGATATTGACCGCCTGTCGCGCCAGGTTCCGCAGTTGTGCAAGGTGGCACCCAATACCGACAAATACCATCTAGAGGATGTACACCGCGCTGGTGGCATCATGGCCATTTTGGGTGAGCTGGCGCGCGCCGGCAAGCTGCACACCGACGTGCCCATGATGCACGCGCCCTCCATGGCCGATGCGCTGGCTACGTGGGACATTGCCGATGCGTCTTCAGAGGCGGTGCAAACCTTTTATCGCGCCGGTGCTGGTGGCGTGCCCAGCCAGGTGGCGTTTTCGCAAAGCGTGCGCTGGCCCAGCCTGGACCTGGACCGCGCGGGGGGCTGCATTCGGGATGCGGCACACGCGTTTTCGCAACAAGGCGGTCTGGCGGTGCTGTACGGCAATATCGCCAAAGACGGCTGCGTGGTCAAGACCGCAGGGGTGGATGACAATTTGCTGGTGTTTGAAGGGCCTGCGCACATCACCGAGTCGCAAGACGAAGCCGTGGCGCACATACTGGACGACCAGGTCAAGGCCGGCGACGTGGTGATTGTGCGCTACGAAGGGCCCAAAGGCGGCCCCGGTATGCAGGAAATGCTGTATCCCACCAGCTACATCAAGAGCAAGGGATTGGGCAAAGCCTGCGCGCTGCTGACCGATGGGCGCTTTTCTGGTGGCACCTCGGGCCTGTCGATCGGCCACTGCTCGCCTGAGGCAGCGGCCGGCGGGGCGATTGGCCTGGTGCAAAACGGTGACCTGATTCGCATCGACATCCCGAACCGGCGCATCGACGTGCTGGTCAGCGACGAAGAACTGGCCCGCCGCCGTGCCGCGCAGGACGCGCTGGGCTGGAAACCTGCGCAGCCGCGCCCGCGCAAGGTGTCGGCGGCGCTCAAAGCCTATGCCAAGCTGGTGATGTCGGCCGACAAGGGCGCTGTGCGCGACCTGTCGCTGCTCCAAGACTGATGTTGACTCACCCCCAGATCGACCCGGTTGCGCTGCAATTGGGCCCGCTGGCCGTGCATTGGTACGGCCTGACCTACCTGGCGGCTTTTGGCCTGTTTTTTTGGCTGGCACGGTTGCGCCTGCGTCATCAACCGTTTGCCTCGCTCAAAGGTCCACAAGCCTGGCAGCCACGGGACATTGAAGACATTCTGTTTCTGGGGGTGATGGGCGTCATTCTGGGCGGACGCATCGGCTACTGCCTGTTTTACAAACCGGGCTATTACGCCGCCCATCCGCTGGAGGTATTTGCGGTGTGGCAGGGCGGCATGAGTTTTCATGGTGGACTGATCGGTGTGGCGCTGGCGGAGGTCTGGTTTGCCTGGTCGCGCCACAAGCCGCTGTTGCAGGTGGCGGATTTTGTCGCACCGTGTGTGCCCACGGGGCTTGCGATGGGGCGTCTGGGCAATTTCATCAATGGCGAGTTGTGGGGGCGGGTGGCCAGTGCCGATTTGCCCTGGGGCATGGTGTTTCGCGGTGCCGGTGAGCTGCCGCGCCATCCTTCGCAGGTCTATCAGTTTTTGGGCGAGGGGTTGTTGCTGTTTGTGGTGCTGTGGTGGTACGCACGCCGCCCGCGCTTGCCGGGTCAGGTGTCAGCACTGTTTTTGATGGGCTATGGAATGCTGAGGTTTGTGGCTGAATTTTTCCGTGAACCCGATGCGCACTTAGGGCTGTTGAGCCTGGGAATGAGCATGGGGCAATGGTTGTGTGTGCCGATGGTGGTGGCAGGGGCCGTAGTTTGGCGGCGCGCCAGCAAGCCTTAGTGCTAAATTGGCCTCTAGCCCTTATTTATAAAGCGTGAGTAGCTACTTTATACATAGTAAAAATGGTTGCCAAAATCGTTTGTGAAGTGACGGACGCGCTAGCACAGGTGCGGCTGAGTTATCCCAAGCGATTCAATGCCATGAGCCGTGCCATGTGGCGCGAGTTGCGTTCGACTTTCGAGGCACTCCAGGCCGATCGCACGTTGCGCTGTGTGTTGGTCAGCGGGCAGGGCGGCCATTTTTGCGCGGGGGGGGATATCTCGGAATACGCCAGTTTTCGCTTTGAACAGGAAAGTTTGCGCGACTTTCACGAAGCCGAAGTCTGGGCTGCGCTGCAGGCGATGCTGGCGTGTGATGTGCCGATGGTGGCCCAAATCTCTGGCAATTGCATGGGCGCAGGGATTGAAATTGCCAGTTGCTGTGATATCCGTTTGAGCGCCGAATCGGCCCGCTTTGGCGCGCCGATTGCCAAATTGGGGTTTCCGATGGCGCCGCGCGAGGTCGCCTTGGTGGGCCGCGAGCTTGGGTTGGTCACTGCCCGCCAGATGTTGCTGGAGGCCGCGGTGTTTAGTGCGCCGCAACTGTTGCAGCGCGGTTTTTTGAGCCAGGTCATGGCCGATGACGATCTGGCAGCGGTGACAACAGCGACGGTGCAGCGCATCATGGCGTTGGCACCGCGAGCGGCGCGCCTGAACAAACAAACGCTGCGCGTGTTGAGCCAGCCAGCAGCTTTCGAGGTGCCGGACGTAGTGGCCGACGAGCGCCTGGCTTTGCTGATGGAGCAGGCTTATCGTTACGCCGACAGTGCCGAACACCGTGAGGGTATTGAGGCCTTTCTGAAAAAAAGACCGGCGTGTTTTTGACTCTTTTTTTTGATCAACAATTTTCGAAGATTCCATGACGAACGCAAACTCAAACCTTTACGCTGCTTTGCGTGCCGCTTTTCCGGCTGATCTGGCGGCCACCGCGGTCGAGACCGACAACGCGCTGTATTACAGTTGGCGCGATCTGGAGCGCGGCAGCGCCATGCTGGCCAATTTTTTGCGATCGCTGGATTTGCCAGCGGGTTCGCGTATCGCCGCCCAGGTGGACAAGTCGGTTGAGGCTTTGCTGCTTTACCTGGCCACTTTGCGCGCGGGCTACGTGTTTGTGCCGCTCAATACGGCCTATCAAAGTGCCGAAGTTGCGTATTTCATTGGTGACGCCGAACCGGCGCTGGTGGTTTGCACTGGGCACAATTTTCCGTGGGTGAGCAAATTGGCGTTTCAGGCCGGTACCCAGTGGGTGTTCACCCTCAACGATGACCGCACCGGCAGTCTGCTGGAGCGTGCTGCGCAGGCGTCGGACCAACCGATTTGCGTTGAGCGCGAGCCAACTGATGTGGCGGTCCTGATCTATACCAGCGGTACCACCGGACGCTCCAAGGGCGCCATGCTGACGCACGGCAATATGCTGAGCAACGCGCGTGTGCTCAAGGACTATTGGGGCTGGCGCCGCCCGGCGCAAGGCGGCGACGTGCTGATCCATGCCTTGCCGATCTTTCATGTGCACGGCTTGTTTGTCGCCTGCCATGGCGCGCTGATCAATGGCAGCAAGATGATCTGGCTGGCCAAATTTGACCCCAAGCGAGTGCTGAGCCGCCTGCCCGACGCCACCGTGTTCATGGGGGTTCCTACGCTGTATGTGCGTTTGCTGGCCGAACCCGGGCTGGACCGAGCCGCTTGTCGCAATATGCGTCTGTTTGTGTCGGGTTCAGCGCCGTTGCTGATGGACACGTTTTCCGCTTGGCAGCAACGCACCGGGCACACCATTCTGGAGCGTTACGGCATGAGCGAGACCGTCATGCTGACGTCCAATCCGTACCAGGG
>JAQTSL010000224.1 GCA_028711355.1 Rhodoferax sp. | reverse complement strand
GTGAATCTGGATTACAAGCTGCGCGAAGAGTTGCGCGACGAACTCAGTGCGCTGTTTGCAGATGGGCATTCAACGGTCATTTATGCCACGACCGAGCCCGGTGAGGCGCTGTTGCTGGGTGGTTACACCGCTGTGCTTGACTAGGGGGAGTTGCTGCAATACGGACCCACGGCCGAAGTTTTTCATAAACCAAAATCACTGCGCGTGGCGCGGGCTTTCAGCGACCCGCCGATGAATTTGTTACCTGCCAGCGTCGCTGCGGCGGGCTTGCAGCTTGACGGCGGTGCTGTGCTGGCGGTGACCATACCCAAAGCCGCATCGCGCAAGTTGACCGTGGGTATGCGGGCCAGCGCGCTGAGATTGGCAGAGAGCGACGGGGATGTCGCGTTGGCGGGCCGGGTGGAGCTGGCTGAAATTTCTGGGTCAGATACGTTTGTGCACGTGGCCACACTAGTAGGTGAAGTGGTTGCGCAACTGACTGGCGTGCACTACTTTGAATTGGGGGCGCAGATCACGCTCTATTTGAATCCTGCGCAGGTGTATGTTTTTGACGAGCAGGGGGATCTGTTGTTGGCACCAGTTCGGGGTGGGGAGCACTGACATGGCACGTATTGAACTTGATTTGGCGCACGCTTATGGATCTAACCCAACGCAGGATAGCGACTACGCTCTGTTACCGCTGAAGATGACTTTTGATGACGGCGGCGCTTATGCCTTGCTGGGCCCGTCGGGTTGCGGCAAGACCACCTTGCTCAACATCATGTCTGGCTTGCTGACCCCGTCGCAGGGTAACGTGCGCTTTGATGGCCAAGATGTCACCCGGTCGTCGCCGCAGGCACGCAACATTGCGCAGGTGTTTCAGTTTCCGGTGATTTATGACACCATGACTGTCGCTGAAAACCTTGCTTTTCCGCTGCGCAATCGGCGGGTGCCAAAAGCGCAAATTGACAAGCGGGTCGGCGAGATTGCCGAGATGCTGGAGATGAGTGGACAACTCAACCAGATTGCGGCAAATTTGGCGGCTGACCAAAAGCAAAAAATTTCGCTCGGCCGTGGACTGGTGCGCCCAGATGTATCGGCCGTGTTGTTTGACGAGCCGTTGACGGTGATTGACCCGCACCTGAAATGGCAACTGCGTCGCAAGATCAAGCAGATTCATCATGAGCTCAAGCTGACCATGATTTATGTAACGCATGACCAGGTGGAGGCGTTAACGTTTGCCGACCAGGTGGTGGTGATGGACTGCGGCAGGGCGATTCAGGTGGGGTCGGCGGCCGAGCTATTTGAGCGCCCAAGCCACACTTTTGTCGGACATTTCATCGGGTCACCAGGGATGAATTTTTTGACGGGACAAGCGCAGCCGCAAGGTTTTTGTCTGGCAGATGTGTTGTTGCCGTGGGCCGCTGCGACCGGAGCGCCCGTGGGCCAGATCAAACTGGGCGTGCGCCCGGAATATGTGCGGTTGGTGGCACCGCAGGCCGCTGGTGCGCTGCCGATGACGGTGGCCCAAGTGCACGATGCTGGCACCCATGTGATGTTGACGGCCCACTACGCTGGCCAAACCGTAAAGGCGCGCCTGTCTACCGATGCAACTGGTTTGCAGTTTGGCGAAAAGGTCTGGTTGCAAGTGTTGTCTGAACACAGTTGCTTCTATAAAAACGAGGAGATCGTGGCATGAGTACCACCACAAAACCTGTTAACCAGAAGGCCTGGTTTTTGATTTTGCCGGTTTTGGTTTGTGTGGCTTTCTCGGCCATCGTGCCCCTGATGACCGTGGTCAACTATTCGATTCAAGACATCATCTCTCCAGAACGCCGGGTGTTTGTCGGTACCGAGTGGTTTGCCGCCATCATGCGTGACGAAGAGTTGCACAGCGCGTTGCTTCGGCAAATCACATTTTCGCTGTCGGTGTTGGCCGTTGAGCTGCCACTGGGTATCTTGTTGGCGCTGTCGATGCCGGCGCAGGGCTGGAAAGCCTCTGCGGTGCTGGTGATTGTGTCGCTGTCGCTGTTGATCCCGTGGAATGTGGTGGGCACGATCTGGCAAATTTTTGGCCGCACCGACATTGGCTTGATGGGCGCGGCGCTGCAAGGCCTGGGCATTGAATACAGCTACACCGGTAACGCCACGCACGCATGGCTGACGGTATTGCTGATGGATGTATGGCATTGGACGCCGTTGGTGGGGTTGTTGGGATATGCTGGCTTGCGCTCGATCCCGGATGCGTACTACCAGGCTGCCAGCATCGATGGTGCCAGCAAACTGGCGGTGTTTTGGTACGTACAGCTACCCAAGATGCGGGGTGTGTTGATGATCGCGGTGCTGCTGCGTTTCATGGACAGTTTCATGATCTACACCGAACCATTTGTGCTCACCGGGGGTGGGCCGGGCAACTCGACCACCTTCTTGTCGCAGTTCCTGACGATCAAGGCGGTGGGCCAGTTTGATATTGGCCCGGCAGCAGCTTTCTCGTTGATCTACTTTTTGATTATTTTGTTGCTGAGTTTCATTTTGTACAACTGGATGCAGCGTGTTGGCACCCAGGACAAGGAGGTCGGCCATGCATAAGTCAGGGTTCCAAAAGCGCAACCTGTTCATGCTGGCATACATTGTTTTTGCCCTGTTGCCGGTGTATTGGATGGTTAATATGTCGTTCAAGACGAACGCAGAAATTCTGGCCAGTTTTTCACTTTTTCCGCAGCATTTCACCTGGGATAATTACCGTACCATCCTGACCGATCCATCCTGGTATTCGGGCTATATCAATAGCCTGATCTATGTGGCCATCAATACGGTGATTTCCATCACGGTGGCCTTGCCCGCTGCGTATGCGTTTTCACGCTACAGCTTTCTGGGCGACAAGCATGTGTTCTTTTGGTTGCTGACCAACCGCATGACGCCGCCGGCTGTCTTCTTACTACCGTTTTTTCAGCTTTATTCCACAGTGGGGCTGATGGATACACACATTGCTGTGGCGCTGGCGCATTTGTTGTTTAACGTGCCGCTGGCGGTCTGGATCATGGAAGGATTCATGAGCGGTATTCCGCGCGAGATTGATGAGACCGCTTATATCGACGGGTATTCGTTCCCGGCGTTTTTTGTGAAGATTTTTCTGCCGTTGATCAAGGCCGGGGTCGGTGTGGCTGCGTTCTTCTGTTTCATGTTTAGCTGGGTTGAATTGCTGCTGGCACGCACGCTGACCAGCGTCAATGCAAAACCGATCGTGGCCATCATGACGCGCACGGTCTCGGCCTCTGGTATGGACTGGGCTACGCTGGCAGCAGCCGGGGTGTTGACCATTGTGCCGGGTGCCATCGTGATCTGGTTTGTGCGCAATTACATCGCCAAAGGTTTTGCGATGGGTCGTGTTTGACATGCGTGAGTGATCCGCACCGCCCGTTACCGATCAGGAGTAAATCAAATGTTTGAATGGATGGCATGGACGACCCCGGTCGCCGTTTTCTTTGGTTGCATCGCATTGATGCTGGCGGGCATGATGGTGTGGGAATTCAAGTCGCCAACTTCTATGCGGCGGGGGTTTTTGCCAATAGCAACCACGCGTGGTGACCGCCTTTTTATTGGTCTGCTCACCGCAGCGTATATCAATCTGATTTTTGTCGGCGTGAGCTATCGCCTGATGATTTGGATGAATCTTGAGACCGAGCCGTCGGTTTGGATCAGTTCTATTTTCTCCATGGGTGTGTTGATGCTGATCATGCGCAAGGGTTGATTGTCAGAGACAAGGATCGGCTTGTTGCCCCTGGAGCCGAAGCAGCCTTTGAATCAGGGGCGGATAACATTTTGAGGAGTTCGATGATGAAATTGCGAAATAGCACGTTGGCAGTGGCCGTGGCTTGCTGTGCCATGGCGGGTCAGAGTTGGGCTGATGAGGCTGCAGCCAAAAAGTGGATCGATGCCGAGTTTCAGCCGTCAACCTTGTCCAAGGACAAACAGACGGCTGAGTTGAAGTGGTTTATAGACGCAGCCAAGAAGCTCAAGGCCAAGGGTGTCAACGAAATTTCGGTGGTGTCCGAGACCATTACCACGCATGAATATGAATCCAAGACATTGGCCAAGGCGTTTACTGAAATCACTGGCATCACTGTCAAGCACGATTTGATTCAGGAAGGCGACGTGGTTGAAAAATTGCAGACTTCCATGCAGTCTGGCAAATCTATTTACGACGGCTGGATTTCAGACTCTGACCTGATCGGCACGCATTACCGTTACGGCAAGATCATGAACCTGACGGACTACATGGCTGGCCCGGGGAAAGAGTTCACCAACCCCGGTATCGACCTGAAAGATTACATTGGCACCAGCTTCACCACGGCGCCCGATAAAAAACTGTATCAGTTGCCAGACCAGCAGTTTGCCAACTTGTACTGGTTCCGTGCCGATCTGTTTGCGCGCGCTGACTTGAAAGAAAAGTTCAAAGCCAAATATGGCTACGACCTGGGCGTGCCTTTGAATTGGAGTGCTTACGAAGATATTGCTGCCTTTTTTAGCGAAGATGTCAAAACCATTGATGGCAAGCCGGTCTATGGTCACATGGATTACGGCAAAAAAGATCCATCTTTAGGCTGGCGCTTTACAGATGCGTGGTTGTCGATGGCTGGGACCGCCGACAAGGGCATTCCCAACGGCATGCCGGTGGATGAGTGGGGCATTCGGGTGGCAGCAGACAAGTGCACGCCGGTGGGCGCATCTGTGTCGCGTGGTGGTGCGACCAATTCACCTGCGGCGGTGTACGCCTTGACAAAATACGTGGACTGGATGAAAAAGTACGCGCCCAAAGAAGCTACGGGCATGACCTTTGGTGAGGCGGGGCCGGTGCCGGCGCAAGGGCAAATCGCCCAGCAAATTTTCTGGTACACCGCCTTTACCGCTGACATGATCAAGCCCGGCCTGCCGGTGGTCAATGCCGACGGCACACCCAAGTGGCGTATGGCTCCTGGCCCGAATGGCCCGTACTGGAAGCAAGGTATGCAAAACGGCTATCAGGATGTGGGTTCATGGACCTTCTTCAAAGCCCACGATGCCAATAAAACGGCTGCGGCCTGGTTGTATGCTCAATTTGTGACCGCCAAGACGGTGTCCCTGAAGAAAACCATTGTCGGTTTGACGCCGATCCGGGAATCAGACATTCAGAGCAAGGCAATGACCGACATGGCGCCCAAGTTGGGCGGCTTGGTTGAGTTTTACCGCAGTCCGGCGCGCGTGGCCTGGACCCCGACCGGAACCAACGTGCCAGACTATCCGAAGTTGGCGCAACTGTGGTGGAAAAACGTGGCAGTGGCTGTGACGGGCGAAAAGACACCGCAGCAAGCCATGGACAACCTGGCCGACGAGATGGATCAGGTGATGGCACGGCTGGAGCGTGCCGGCATGGCCAATTGCCCACCCAAACTCAACCCGAAAGGCAATCCTGACAAATACCTCAGTGACAAGGGCGCCCCCTGGAAGAAGCTGGCGAACGAAAAACCCAAGGGTGAAACGATTGCCTATGACACGCTGTTGAATGCGTGGAAGAACGGCAAAGTCCGTTAATGACTGCACTGCAACTGTCAACGAGTTGATGAATGGCCGTGTGCGCAAGTTGCCACACGGTCTTTTTTCTTCAAGGGTAAAGCGGTGCTTTGCCAGGCGAAGTTTTGGCACTGCCGGACTAATTTGCAATGACTATTAAAAACGATGATCCTTTGACAACCGTCAGGACAGACTTGATTGGCAGATTGAGCCGGTCGGGACCATACGACATCGCCATTGTGGGTGGCGGCGCGACCGGTTTGGGCGTTGCGCTGGACGCGGCCGCGCGTGGCTTGCGGGTGGTACTGATTGATTCGCACGACTTCGCCAAAGGCACATCATCCAGGTCAACCAAACTGGTGCATGGCGGCGTACGCTATTTGGCTCAGGGCAATATTTCGCTGGTGCGTGAGGCGCTGCATGAGCGCACCTTGTTGCTGCACAACGCGCCGTATCTGGCGCAGCCATTGCCGTTTGTCATGCCCACCTATCGCTGGTGGGAGGCGGGGTTTTATGGTGCCGGTCTGAAGATGTATGACCTGTTGGCTGGCCGGGCGGGCTTGGGCAAGACAGAGCTCTTGGGACGCAAGGAAACCTTAGGCTATTCGCCGACGCTGCGTGCGCAAGGCCTGCACGGGGGCGTGAAATACTGGGATGGTCAATTTAACGACGCGCGCCTGGCGATTGTGCTGGCGCGCACAGCGGCGGCGCACGGTGCGTTGTTACTTAATTACTGTTGCGCCACCGAGCTCA
>JAQTSL010000223.1 GCA_028711355.1 Rhodoferax sp. | reverse complement strand
GCCACGATCTGGGCCAGCCAGACTTCAGACTCGCGCTGACCGGCGCGGTATTCCAACAGCAAATTCAACAGGTCTTCCAGCTCGGCAATGCCTTCACCAGGGCCGTTTTGCAGGGCCAGGTGCTCACCGGGAAAGTAGTCGTGCCACAGGATTTGAAAAGCCTGCACACTCAAGCCCAACGTGGCAGTTAACACACCTTGATTCAGCGACCGCCCCGTCAGCAAGCTGGCCAGCACCGGGCGCAAGGGGTCAGCCACCGCTGGCGCTGTGGCAGGTCGGTTCAGCAACTCAGCCATCAGCAGGCTGCGGCAGTCGTGTGACGGATTCATGTCAGTGTTTTGAAAACAAGTCGCGCAGTTTGCACAGCGCCGTAGTGATGTCAAAGCGCGTGTCGGCCAGGGCCTCACCGGCGATGATCTTGCGCAGCGCGGTGAGCGGATCGGTCTCGCCGGTCAGCAGCACCTGGGCGCCCCACTTCTCCATGTGGCGGATATAGCCGTCGCCCGCGCTGGCAGCAATCAGCACCTCCACGCCGTGCAGCGGGTGCGGGCCGTCGTCCTTGAAGTGGTGCGGCAACTGCTCCTTGCTGAGCTCGATACGCTGCGGCTCGGGCAAGGGTAAGCCGGGTTGACAGTCAAACAGCAGCCAGTCACGGGTTTGACCGGCGTGGCCGCTGACCTGCGTCCAGTTGTCCTTGGCGGCGATGGCAATTTTCATGATTCTTGACCCGGGTGAAGTGAATCCATGAAGCGCCAAGCCAGTTTCGTGCCAGAGGCTTGTTTTGGACTGATCATCGCCAAGGGATTTGGTGATCGCCTTGCTTGGGTCCGCAATCGCAGCGTCCTGCCGGGTCCTGGCTTGCTAACCGGCATGTTGGATAGGTAACACGCCTTGTTTGAAAAATGACGCCGATCTGTCGTGTTGACTACACCGGGGCGTTGCGATTTCAAATATTCTTCTTGCCCTGCAGCAGCTTGGCCTTGTCGGACGGGCTGTAGTGGTCAAAGTGGCCTTGGGCGGCAGCGACGCGGCGATGCGCCATGCGAATGGCTTCGATCTTGCCCGCCGGTGCCAGGGGCGAGACGCATTTTTGCAGGTCGGTGCTGCCGCACTGGGGGCAGACTGGTACGCTACCCGTGCGCACCAGGGCTTCAAACGGGTGCGCGCAAGACTTGCAGTGGTAGTCATATATAGGCATGGTGTGCTCCGATGTTCAGTGGGGTTGATGAGGCGCTAGCACACACAGCTCGCCAGCCAGGGCCAGCAATCCGCTGGTCTGGTCGGTGATGGCCAGCACCATCTCGGGCTTGAGCCGCTGTAGCCAGCGCTGCGGCAATTGGGCTGCCCCGCAGCGCGCACCGGCCAACATGCCGACCAGTGCGCCTGTGGTGTCTGCGTCGTCGCCTTGGTTGACGGTGGCAATTAGCGCGGCCTCGAAGTCTTCATGCAACATCAGGTAATGCAGCACGGTTTGTACCGTGTCCACCACATAGGCGGTGGCGTAGCCGCGATACGGCGTGAAGTTAAAAGCCGGGTTGTTGCTGACCCATTGCGCCGCCCACTGCTGGCAGGTGCTGTGACTCATGCCGTTGAGCAAAGACACCAGCAACCGCCCCAAGCCGAGAGTGGCGGCATCAGACAGCGGGTGGTGGTGTGTCAAGCGTGCCTGGGCGATCGACAGGCGCGCAAATGCCGCATCATCCCCCAGCGTGACCAGCACGGCGGGCAGGTTGCGCATCAGTGCGCCGTTGCCGCCATCACCGGGACTGTAAGGCCCCTCTAACGTGCCTTCACGCAGGTAGCGGGTGATGCCACGGCGGCAGGTGTTGCCGCAGTCCACCGGCTTGTTTTTGAACCAACGCAGATAGGCATCGCCAATGCGCCGGATCAGCGTGTCATCACCGCTGGCGTGCTGGCGCAGGGCCGGGCTGCCGCCCTGAAGGAGGGCGTCGCCCAGGGCCAGGCTCATGGTGGTGTCGTCGGTGACCTGGCCGCGCGCCAGCTTGAGCCAACCGCCGCCAATGATGTCACGGTGCACGCCGTATTGCGCCACAATTTCACGCGGGCGCATAAATTCAACCGTGGCGCCCAAGGCATCACCAATGGCAAAGCCCAAGTAAGCCCCCAAGGCACGATCAAATACGTCAGGCATAGCGCGCCATCACGTCATAGTCGCCACCCAGGGCCAGCACCTCCTGTTCGCCTTGCAGCACTTGGCCGGGTAACAATTCAGGAAACACCAACACCTTGCACAGGGGCACCTGCACTTCAAACACCCAGTCGCCAAAGCAGGACGCATCGTCAGCCGACAAGCTGAACGAAACAATGTTGTTCAGGCGCACCGTGCAATGCCGGTTTTGCAGGCGCCCGGCAATCACCTGCTCTTCACACTGGTTGCTGCCGCGCCACAGGCGCAGATGTTGCGGCGGCTTGGCTTGGGTTTGTGCGCCAATACGGCGCAGCGACCATTGACAAAATTCGTACAGCAAGTCGAGCTGTTGGTAGATATTGTTGTTGTTCAAACGGTTGGAGGCTTTCTCTTGCAGATAGACCACCCATTCGGGTGACGGAAAGCGCGTGAGCGGGCTCTTGTGAAAGCTGGGCACCAGGCCAAAGCGGCTTTCGACCCAGCCCTTGAGCACTGCACCCGCGGCACTGTTGGAGTCCATGCCCCAGCCTTGCAACAACTTGCGCCAACTGCTGCGCCAGCGTCGTTGCTCTGACGCGCCCATGCCGATCAACTCTTGCGCTGGGGGCTTGCGCAGCCCAAAGGCAATGCTCAAGTAATGCACAAACACGTCTTGCTCCTCGCCGGGGTGCTGGGCGCGCTCCAGCAGGGCGAACAAGCCCCGGTGCGACTCGCATGTGCCAGCAATGGCCAGGGGTGTTGGGTGGGCATTGAAGGCGGTGCTGGCCAGCAGCCGCGTCGGCACACCCACCAGGTTGGTGCCATACCAGCGCTGGGGCTGGTCGAGTTCATCGTCATGCAGCACCACCCGCGCAGCCAGCCAACACCGCTAAACCGGTCGGTTTTCGTTGGGGTTGCGCACCGGACCCATCAGTTTCAAGCCTTCTTCATACGTGATGACCGGGAAGCTGCCTTTGAACTTGAGTGCCGCATCGGCCACGGCATCAAGCTTGCCAGCGGTGTCTTTTTTCTTCAGATCGTTTTTTTCAAGGTAAAGCAAGTCCAGCAGCTCGTTGTAAACGGTGGATTCGTCAAGGGGCAACACGTAAAACGTGGCACCTTGGTAAGTCACTTGGTATTTTTTGGACAGATCAATGTTGTTGCAAAACAAAAAGTATTGGCCCTCTGCGCTCAAGGCCTCGCCCATCACCTCGGCCACGTCTTTCAGGTACGCAAAACTCAGCAGGTAGC
The DNA here is from genome assembly GCA_028711355.1 of Rhodoferax sp. Classification (GTDB taxonomy): domain Bacteria; phylum Pseudomonadota; class Gammaproteobacteria; order Burkholderiales; family Burkholderiaceae_C; genus Rhodoferax. Next base: position 2,935 of record JAQTSL010000223.1, on the reverse strand, counting down.
CAGCAAAGAAGGACAGGTGTTTTTCACCCACAGTGGCAATCGCCATGGCCTGCGCCAGCGACAACTCCGGGGGCCGCGCTTCATTGGCCACCTGGGGGGCAAAGCGCAAGGCCAGTTCGCCGCGATAACCGAAGCGGCCTGGCTTGCCCGTGAGGGCTTTGTGCAAAGGGTTTTGCAGCCGCCCTTCACGCTCCAGTTGGGCAAATGCGGTGTCGTCAATCTCGGTCAGGGCGGCGCTGGCGGTCATGAAAGGTCCTTTGGGTTGTGCTGGCGGTGGTGAAATGCAAAGTAAGCGGTCAACTTCCATTCGCAATGAACGTACCAACCCGAAAGCGCTGATGCCACACTGCAAAAGCGACACAAACCGGAGCGCATGGCGGCCAAGGTGGGGGCTTTTGCGACACGAGTTTGCGTTTTGTCGGGAAGCCAACAAAGCCATCAGACTGACCATCAGTCACTTCACTGATTGGCGGTGCCGATTCGATATTGAAATCAGGCCTTCACTTGGCTTGACTCAGCCGCTCAGCCATACCGGCTTGCCAGCCCGCGCCAGTGGCTTTCCAGCGCGCAATCACATCCTCGGGCAAACGCAATGAAATCAATTTGCGCGGATTTGCAGAGCAAGGCCGACCACCTTTATTGACTTTGGCGCGCGCCATTGGCACAACGTCACTTTAAGCTCTGTGAAGGATTTTGTGGTTCAGACCACTCGCGCAGCGCGCACCTCTGACCCAACCATTTAAGAAGCGCGTTGCGGGCCCCCTCCGACAACGCCGGCGGCCTGCCAGTCGGGACCCTCAAACCAGGCGTCCTGGCGCAGGTACGCCGCCAGCATCGGCTGCGCATCAAAACCCCAAAACAGCTTGCCATCGACTTCCATCGTCGGCACACCAAAGACGCCCAGCGCAAGCGCCTGGTCGGTGTTTGCCTTGAGCTGCGCTTTTACGGCTGGATCGGCAACGTCGCGCATCGGTGCCAACAGCGCCGTCAACGCCTGCACGCGCTGGCCGTCGATCGCGTCCTGCCCGCCACGCCAGACGTGGCGAAACACGGTTTCGCACACATACCGGTTGGCCAGCCCATCGTGGCCGCACGCCAGCGCCAGCCGCAGCAGCGCCAGCGGGTTGAACGGATGTTGCGCCGGCAACTGCAACGGTACGCCAGCCTGGCGCGCCAACCACAACACTTGCCGATAGGTCCATTCGCGCTTGCCGGTGATTTCGGCCGGGCCCAACTGCCCATGGTGCTTGAGCAGTCCGGCAAATAACACCGGCCGGTAGCTCACGCTGTAGCTACAGCCCAGCAGCGCCTGTGGCAGTTGCTCAAACGCCAGGTAGGCGTAGGGCGAAATAAAGTCCAGGTAAAACGTAAGTTGTTTCATAACGACTCACAAGGTGGCTGCCAGCACGTCAGTGGCCACCAGCCGGGTGCGCACACGCGCTGCAATCGCCGACCAGATTTGACGCTTGGAAGACTCATCGGCCTGACCCCAGGCGGCAATTTCAGGCAGTGTTCTCAGACACCCCAGACACCAGCCACTGGCTGCGTCCATCTGGCACACTGACATACAAGGCGACGGCAAACCATGGGTGTATTTTTTGCCTGTAGCGCTTATATCGTCTGCGCTAGCAGCTATGTACTTCATAGCGGTTTGATCAAACATCGGGCACACTCCTACAGCGCTAGATCGGCCACCGGCGCACCGGTCAGGCGGCTTAGATCATCCGGATGCAACTTGAACACGCCATGCGGATGACCGGCAGCGGCCCAGATTTCGTCAAAGCGCAACAGGTCGCGGTCGATCAGCGTCACCGGCGCGTTGGTGTGGCCAACCGGTGACACGCCGCCAATCGAAAAACCGGTGCTGGCCTTGACAAAGTCGGCATCGGCACGGCCCAGCTTTTGCCCTTGCGCGCACACCAGCGCCTGCACCTTTTTTTCATCGACACGCCGGTCGCCCGAGGTGATCACCAGCACCGCCACGTCATCGGGTTTGCGTTTGAAGATGATGCTTTTGGCAATCTGCCCGAGTTCAATGCCCAGCGCATCGGCGGCCTGTTGGGCGGTGCGGGCGGCATCCGCCAGCAGCACCGGTGCGTGCGGGTGGCCCAGCTCTTGCAGTACTCGTGCCACGCGTTGCACGCCCTCGGGCAACGATTTAAATTCAGCGCCATCCATCAGTTGCACCTTTGGTTGAACAAGGCCTTGCCCGCACGTGCGTTGGTCGGTCGCCCCAAAAAGTCGCAGATAAATTGGCCCGCGTCGATCAGCTTATCCAAGTCAATACCGGTCTCAATGCCGATGCCGTGCAGCATGTAAACCAGGTCCTCGGTGGCCACATTGCCGGTCGCGCCTTTGGCATAGGGGCAACCACCCAGACCGGCCACCGACGACTGAAAGTTGCTCATCCCGATCTGCAAACAGATCAACGTGTTGGCCAACGCCTGACCGTAGGTGTCGTGAAAGTGCCCCGAGATGTTGTTAATGTCGTAATGCTTGAGCGTGGCCTCGACGGCGCGCTGCACTTTGAGCGGTGTGCCCACACCGATGGTGTCGGCCAAATCCACCCGCTGCACGCCAATGCCCTTCATCAGGGCGGCCAGGTAGCCCACCCGTTGCGGCGCAATCTCACCTTCGTACGGACAACCCACGGTGCAGCTCATCGCGCCGCGCACCGCAATACCCGCTGCACGCGCCGCTGCCACCACCGGTGCAAAGCGCTCGATGCTCTCAGAAATGCTGCAATTGATGTTCTTTTGGCTAAACGCCTCGCTGGCCGCGCCAAACACCACAATTTCGTCGGGCTTGGCTGGCAGCGCCGCCTCAAAACCTTTCAGGTTGGGTGTCAGCACCGAATAACGCACGCCGCTCTGGCGGGCGATACCGGCCATCACCGCAGCGTTGTCAGCCATCTGCGGCACCCATTTCGGGCTGA
>JAQTSL010000222.1 GCA_028711355.1 Rhodoferax sp. | reverse complement strand
AGCGGCGCGGGCACCAGATACAGCACCCCGGTGCCAGATGACGGACGGAGGTGATTCATGTCGCCAGAACCTCCAGACCAGCAGCGCGCAGCAGGCGGCAGGTGCGGATCAGCGGCAGGCCCACCAGCGCGGTTGGGTCGTCGTTGTCAATGCGCTCTAGCAGCGCAATGCCCAAGCCCTCGCTTTTGGCGCTGCCAGCGCAATCGTAGGGTTGCTCGGCACGCAGATAAGCCTCAATCTCGGCGTCGCTCAGCGACCGGAACGTCACTTTGACGGCGGCCAGGTCGCACTGCGCGAAGCCCGTGTCGTGGCACACCACCGCCACTGCCGTCTGAAACACCACGGTTTTGCCACGCATCGCCTGTAGTTGCGCTACCGCACGCTGGTGGGTGTGCGGTTTGCCCAGGGCAGTTCCATCCAGATCTGCCACTTGGTCAGAGCCGATGACTACCGCCTGTGGTTGCCTGACCGCCACTTCGTGGGCCTTGGCCAGCGCCAGCCGGCGGGCGATCTGCGGCGGTGTCTCGTCGGTCAGTGGCGCTTCGTCCACGTTCGGTGCCAGCACGTCAAAGGGCAGGCGCAGGCGCTGCAGCAGCTCCCGCCGGTAGCGCGAGGTGGACGCCAAAATCAGCGTTGGTTGGGGCAATCGGTTCATGACGCGATTCTCTTACACTGCGCCCATTATGGAATATAACCATCCTCCTCACATCGACATACGGCAGGCAGCGCACAGCGGACAGCTTTTGCAAGGCGACGATTTGCTATCTAACTACGAGCGCCTTGCGGAGTTTTCGCAGGGTCTGGAAGCCAGCAACGTGGTTCATTGGCAAGCCCGGTTTGAGCGCCGGGCGGATGCCACCGCAGCGCTTGCCACGTGGCTGCGCCTGGCGCTGACCGCTGATGTTGATCTGGTCTGTCAGCGTTGCCTGGCGCCGGTGGCAGTCCCGGTTGTGGTGGAACGTGACTTTCGCTTCGTTGCCACCGAGGCGCAGGCACTGCAACAAGATGACGAGGTGGATGAAGACTTGTTGGTGATCAGTCGCGAGTTTGACTTGGCCGAACTGGTGGAAGACGAAATTTTGCTGGCGTTGCCGCTGGTGCCGTCCCATGCGGTGTGCCCGGTGCCGGTGAAGTTGGCCACGGCGGACGATGATTTCGAAGCCGCCACTGCCAAGCCCAACCCGTTTGCTGCGCTGGCCAAGCTCAAAGGCGGTAGCCGCTGACCGCGATCGGTTATACTCCGGCGCTTTCGCGCACCTGGCGTGTGCACTCTTTTGACCAACCCGATATGCCGCTTTCAGGCGGCTTATAGCTTTTAGGAGCGGAACATGGCCGTCCAACAAAACAAAAAGTCCCCTTCCAAGCGTGGTATGCACCGCGCGCACAATGCGCTGGTGGTGCCGGGCATTGCGGTGGAACCGACCACCGGCGAAATACATCTGCGTCACCACATCAGCCCGACCGGTTTTTACCGTGGTCGCAAGGTGCTTGCGTCCAAGTCTGAAGCCTGATCACCGGTTTTTTTGATACGGGCCCGAGGCTGCCTTTTGGGTGGTGCCTCGGGCCTTTGCTTTTGCTGAATCGAGGTTTTCTCGACACTTATCATTGATTGCGATCCATGATCACTATCGCTGTTGACTGCATGGGGGGCGACCACGGGCCACCGGTCACGCTGCCGGCGTGCAGCCGGTTTCTGGATCAACATGCGGATGTCCATCTGATTCTCGTCGGGCTGCCAGAGGCTGTAGAAAGTTACCGTCACGCGCGGGCAAGCGTTGTGCTGGCCAGTGAGGTGGTCACGATGGACGATCCGCTGGAAGTGGCGTTGCGGCGTAAAAAAGACTCGTCGATGCGCGTGACAATCGCGCAAGTCAAAGATGGCAAAGCACAAGCGGCCGTATCTGCCGGCAACACGGGCGCTTTGATGGCGATCTCGCGTTATCTTTTAAAAACACTCGATGGCATTGACCGTCCGGCGATTGCCGCGCAGATTCCGAATGCCAAAGGGGGTGGCACCACTGTGCTCGACATGGGGGCGAATGTCGATTGCAGTGCTGAGCATCTGCTACAGTTTGCCGTGATGGGGTCGGCTTTGGTGTCGGTATTGGGGGGTGATCAAAGCCCGACAGTCGGCTTGCTCAATATCGGCGAAGAGGCGATAAAAGGCAATGAAGTGATCAAAAAAGCCGGTGAATTGCTTCGAACTGCTGCCAAAACAGGCGATTTGAATTTTTATGGCAATGTCGAGGGCAATGATATTTTTAAGGGCACGGCTGACATTGTGGTGTGCGATGGCTTTGTTGGCAATGTTGCGCTCAAGACCAGCGAGGGGCTGGCTAAGATGATTGTTGACTTCTTGAAAACCGAGTTTTCAAACAATCTGTACACTAAATTCTCGGCCATCATTGCTTATCCTGTCATATCTGCTCTTAAAAAGCGCATGGACCATCGTCGCTATAACGGCGGAGCCCTGCTGGGTCTGCGTGGCCTGGTGTTCAAGAGCCATGGATCGGCGGATGAAATCGCGTTCGGCTATGCGCTGGGTCGGGCGTATGATGCCGCCCGCAACAATTTGTTGGAACGGGTGCGGGTGCGCATCGCCCACGCGGCGCCTTTGCTGGCGACCGGTGGTGCCCCAGTTGCGCCCGTGGCCGCGCTACAGAGCTAATTTATGACAAAGTACACACGCATCACGGGCACCGGCAGCTATTTGCCGCCCAATCGGCTGACCAACGCTGACCTGGTCAAGCGTCTGGCGGACCAAGGTATCGAGTCGAGCGACGAATGGATTGTCGAGCGTACCGGCATCCGGGCACGGCATTTCGTCGATGCCGATGCCACCACCAGCGACATGGCGCTGGTGGCGAGCCAGCGGGCACTACAGGCCGCTGGTGTGCCGGCGCAAGACATCGACCTGATTATTGTGGGCACCTCGACGCCCGACATGGTGTTCCCGTCAACCGCGTGCATCCTGCAAGGAAAACTTGGCATCCAGGGTGGGGCAGCGTTTGACGTGCAGGCGGTGTGTTGCGGTTTTATCTACGCTCTAACACTGGCCGATTCGCTGATCAAAACCGGCATCGCGCACAAGGCGCTGGTGGTTGGCGCTGAGGTGTTTTCGCGTATTCTGGACTTCAAAGATCGCACCACCTGTGTGCTGTTTGGCGATGGCGCTGGCGCGGTGGTGCTGGAGGCCTCTGAGCTGCCTGGCGTTCTTGCGAGCGACATCCACGCTGATGGCAAGCACACCGATATGCTGTGTGTACCAGGGCACGTTTGTGGCGGCGGCGTCAGCGGCTTGCCGCTGCTGCGCATGGACGGCCAGGCGGTGTTCAAGCTGGCGGTGGGCGTGCTCGACGAAACGGCGCGCGCCGTGTTGGCCAAAGCCGGCAAAACTGCGGCCGACATTGACTGGCTGGTGCCGCACCAGGCCAATATCCGGATCATGCAAAGTACCGCGCGCAAGCTCAAGTTGCCGATGGACAAGGTGGTGGTTACGGTCGATCAGCACGGCAACACGTCGGCCGCGTCGATTCCGCTGGCGCTCGACAACGCGATTCGCAACGGGCAGGTCAAACCGGGTCAGACCTTGCTGCTGGAAGGCGTGGGCGGCGGCTTTACCTGGGGCTCAGTGCTCCTGAAACTGTAACTTATAGCGCTTATTTGATAAGGGCTGTAAAGCTATTTTCTTGGGTAAATTGGATCAAGCCAACATGAAGCCATTTGCATTTGTTTTCCCCGGACAGGGTTCTCAGTCGGTCGGTATGCTCGACGCGTGGGGTGATCATCCACAGGTGCGTCTGACGCTGCAGGAAGCATCTGACGCGCTTGGGCAGGATCTGGCACAACTCATTCATGACGGTCCCAAAGAGGCTTTGGCGCTCACGACCAACACCCAGCCGGTGATGCTGGTGGCGGGTGTTGCGGCGTACCGGGTCTGGCTGGCCGAGGTGGGCGTGGCCCCACAAGCCGTGGCCGGGCATTCGCTGGGTGAATACTCGGCGCTGGTAGCAGCGGGCGTGTTGACGCTGTCGCAGGCGGCGCCACTGGTTCGCTTTCGCGCTGAGGTAATGCAGCAGGCGGTGCCAGTGGGACAAGGTGCGATGGCCGCTATCTTGGGCCTGGACGCAGCCAAGGTGACGGCCACTTGCGCTGAGGTGACGGCTGGCTTTGGTGCCGATTCGGCGCAGGTGGTCGAAGCGGTCAATTTCAACGATCCGGGTCAGACCGTCATTGCCGGGTCCAAGGCTGCCGTTGATCTGGCTTGCAGCACCCTCAAGGCGCAAGGCGCCAAGCGCGCGTTGCCGCTGCCGGTGTCGGCGCCGTTTCATTCCAGCTTAATGCAGCCGGCAGCGCTGCGTTTGCAACAAAGATTGGCTGAGACTGAGTTTGCCATGCCTGCGATTGCCGTTGTCAACAACATTGACGTAGCAGTTGAGCAAGACGCACAACGAATTCGTGACGCGCTGTTTCGTCAGGCATTTGGTCCGGTGCGCTGGGTCGAATGTGTGCTGGCGCTGCAAGCACGTGGCCTTTCTACTTTGGTGGAGTGTGGGCCGGGCAAGGTGCTGGCGGGTCTGACCCGGCGTATTGCCCCGCAGATGCAGGGGCTGACGTTGTTCGACCCTGTATCGTTGCTAGAAGTCAAAGCTGCATTGGTGGAGGGTTGAGGCGATGAGTGAATCAAAATTGGAAGGTCAGGTGGCGCTGGTCACCGGTGCGTCGCGTGGCATTGGTGCGGCCATTGCCTTAGAGCTGGCGCGCAGCGGGCTGAAGGTGGTGGGCACCGCCACCACGGATGCAGGCGCCGACAGAATCAGTCAGGCGCTGGCTGGCTTTACCGGTTGTTGTGGCAAGACCCTGAACGTTGACGATGCCGCAGGGGTCGATGCGCTGATTGACACAGTCGTCAAAACCTATGGCGGTTTGCAGGTGTTGGTCAACAACGCAGGTATCACGCGCGACAACCTGGCCATGCGCATGAAAGACGATGAATGGGACGCCGTGCTCGAAACCAACCTCAAGGCCGTATTCAGAATGAGTCGCGCGGTGATGCGCACCATGATGAAGCAGCGTTACGGGCGCATCATCAACATTACCTCGGTGGTCGGGGCCTCTGGGAACCCGGGACAGGCCAATTATGCCGCCGCCAAGGCGGGCGTGGCTGGCATGACGCGCGCGCTGGCGCGTGAACTGGGGTCGCGCAACATCACCGTCAACTGCGTGGCTCCTGGTTTTATTGAGACCGACATGACAGCGCAGTTGCCGCAAGCGCAGCAACAAGCGCTGCTGGTGCAGATTCCGTTGGGTCATTTGGGCAAGCCGTCCGACATTGCACACGCGGTGGCTTATCTGGCCTCACCCCAGGCGGCCTATGTGACCGGCCAGGAACTGCACGTCAATGGCGGCATGTTCATGGCCTGACGCGTCATAATCGTCCTTGATCAGCCGGTGCGCCTGCTCCGGCTAAAATCCCATTTCTTTTTTCCACAACCCTTTGAGGGCATTCATGAGCGATATCGAAGCACGCGTTAAGAAAATCATTGCCGAACAACTCGGCGTCGAGGAATCCCAGGTTACCAACGAAAAGGCTTTTGTGGCCGATCTGGGGGCCGATTCACTCGACACGGTCGAACTCGTGATGGCGCTTGAAGACGAGTTTGGCATCGAGATTCCAGACGAAGACGCAGAAAAAATTACCACGGTGCAGAACGCCGTCGATTACGCCAACACGCACAAGAAAGCGTAATCGCGGGTTGACGGCGCCGACGCGCCGTCGCTGCGTTAATCCGCCTCTGGGCAGACTACTGCGAGGGCGGATTGTTCAGAGGGAAGCGTGCGCCTGCTGCCGGGCGCAGCGTGTTTTCAGTCTAACCATCGAGTTGCTCCATCATGTCTCGTCGCCGTGTTGTCGTTACAGGTTTAGGTTGTGTCAGTCCGGTCGGTACTACGGTTGATGCCACTTGGGCTAACCTGCTGGCTGGCCAGTCGGGTGTGGGCCTGATCACCAAGTTTGACGCGTCCAGTTTCAATTGCAAAGTGGCTGGTGAGGTCAAAGGGTTTGATGTTCAGTCCTACATGAGCGCCAAAGAGGCGCGCACCATGGACACCTTCATCCACTACGGCATTGCCGCTGCCGCGCAGGCGGTGGCCGACGCTGGACTGCCCACGGGCGACGCGCTCGATGAGCAACTGGCCACACGTATTGGTTGTGTGATTGGTTCGGGCATCGGGGGCTTGCCGATGATCGAAACTGTGCATTCGGAATTTGTGGCGCGCGGGGCCAGGCGTATTTCGCCATTTTTTGTGCCATCGACC
>JAQTSL010000221.1 GCA_028711355.1 Rhodoferax sp. | reverse complement strand
GATTGAGGAATTGGTCAATGGCCGAGCCAAACCCAAACCAGCTGGGCAGCGTCAACCGGCACTGACCCCAGCTAAAGCCCCACGGTATGACGCGCAGGTCTTCGATTTTTTGAACCTCTTGGAGTCCATTCTGTGGAATGGGCTAAAGGCAAGGATGGAGAAGCATCAGCGGCTTCAGGCCTGAGGCTAACCCCTCGTGGGATAGCCCGCATTGGAGAGTTGATCTTGGCTGGTGGCAACTGGAATGGTGTTTCCATCGTGCCCAAAGCTTGGCTCGATGAAAGCTTCCAGCCCTCAGTCTCCGTGGATACTGGATTTGGATGGCCAGGAATGCGATATGGCTATTTGTGGTACGTCGGGGAAGCCGCGTTGGCGGTAAAAGCAGGCGTGCTCCAGCTGCGCTCCTTTTTGAGGCTTTCCTGCCCACTTCTATTGCGTGCCGCCGAAAATGACATAGCTGCGGCCGGCACCCGAATTAGCTGAGGTCGCCCCCACGATGAGGTCGCCCAGGCCGTCGCCGTTGACGTCGCCCGCAGCAGAGACGGACCGGCCGCTTTCGTTGCCCTCCGGCTGGCCGTTAATGACGAAGCCGACCGTGCCGGATGCCACGTCAGCCAGGTTGACCGCCGTGATGCCCGTCTTGCCGAACACCACGTAGCTGCGACCGGTGCTAGACTGAAGTTCCTCCCCCAAAAAGCCGAGTTTCCCCAATGAAACCGGCGGAAAATTTGGTTCTATGCCTCAAATACACACGCACGACCAGAGCAACATTTACTCGGTGCGCAGCGCGTCCACCGGGTTGAGGCGGGCGGCACGGCGGGCGGGCAACACCCCGGCCAGCAGGCCGATCAGCACCGCCAGCCCTTCGGCCAGCAGCACAAACAGCAGCGGGGTGTGCACCGGCAGGGCCGGCACGGCCAGGTGAATCACCTGGGCTAGCCCGATGCCGAGGGCCAGCCCCATCAGGCCACCCAGGGCTGACAAGGTGACGGCTTCGCCCAGGAACAGGCCCAGAATGGTGTTGCGTGGTGCGCCCAGGGCCACCAGCAGACCGATTTCGCCGGTGCGCTCACTGACCGCAATGGTCATGATGGTCACAATGCCGACACCGCCCACCAACAGGGAGATGCTGCCCAGTGCGCCCACCGCCATGGTCAAAATGTCCAGAATTTTGGACAGCGTGCGCAGCATGTCTTCCTGGGTGGTGATGGTGAAATCTTCGCGCCCGTGGCGGGCCACCAGTGTGCTTTTGACGGCGGCCACAATGCGTGCGGCGGGGATGCCTTCTTGATACGCCAGGTCGATCTTCATCATGCCGTCGCGGTTGTACAAGTCCAGTGCCCGGGCGGTGGGAATGTAGGCTGCATCGTCCAGATCGACACCCAAAAACTGTCCCTTGGCCTCCATCACCCCAATCACGCGAAACTGCTGGTTGCCGACCCGGATGCGCGCCCCCAGCGGGTTGGTGTTACCAAATAGCTCGCTCTTGAGTTTGGAGCCCAGCACCACCAGTGCGCGTGCATTTTCCAGCGATTCGGGCGGTAAAAACTGCCCGGTTTTGACCTTGATGTTGTAGACCTTGGCCATGTCGGCGCTGACCCCGTTGATGGTGGTGCGGCGCAGGCGGCCATTGGCGGCCACTTCGGTGTTGCCCCACACCATGGCGGTCATGCCGGTGACATGCGGCAAGTTCGCCAGGGCACGGGCATCATCCAGACTCAAGGGCCGCACAGATGTAGGGATGCCAGTGGGCGCGGGGCCAGAGGTCTTGACCTTACCGGGTGAAATGCTGGCAATGTTGGTGCCAAACTGGGTGAACTCGGCCAGCACAAAGCGGTGAATGCCCTCGCCAATGGAGGTCAGCAGAATCACCGACGCAATGCCCACCGCAATGCCCAGCAGGGTCAGAAAACTGCGCAGGCGCTGTGCGGTGACAGCGCTCAGGGCGAGGTGCAGGGCATCAGGCAGGCGCATGAGGGTTCAACGGGTCAGCGCTTGGCTCAGCGTTTTGAGAGCGCCTGCACCGGGTCAAGTTGTGCCGCGCGGCGGGCCGGTAACACACCAAACAAAACCCCGGTGCCCAGCGCGGTGGCCAGCCCGGCCAGTACTGCCCAGTCGGGCGGGTAGGCCGGAAACGTCGGGTACAGCAGGCGGATCAAGGCCGCCGCCAGCAGCCCCAGGCCATAGCCCACCACCGCACCGGTCAGTGACAGCATGCTGGCTTCGGTCAGAAAAATCAGCCGGATGCCGCTACCCGTTGCCCCCAGCGCCTTGAGCAGGCCAATCTCTGAGGTGCGCTGGCTGACCGACACCAGCATCACGTTCATCACCAGAATGCCGGCCACTGCCAGGCTGATGGCGGCAATGCCCGCCACGCCCAGCGTCAAGGCCCCGAGCAGGCGGTCAAAGGTGGCCAGCACCGCGTCTTGCGTGATCACGGTCACGTCTTGCTCACCCTCGTGGCGCAGTTGGATGATGTGGGTCACTTGGGCTTTGGCGGCTTCAATCGACTCACGGCCATGGGCCTCCACCAGAATGCGAAACAGGGTGTGGCTGTTGAACATGGCTTGCGCCAGCGACACCGGCACAAACACCAGCTCGTCGGTGTTCAGGCTCAAGCCCTGGCCGCTGGGGGCCAGCACCCCGACGATGCGCACACGCCGGTCACCCAGTCGCACCAGTTGGCCGAGTGAAGGGGCGCTGCCAAACATCTCGTCGCGCACCTTGGCTCCAATCACCGCTTCGCTGGCCCCGCGCTGCCAGTCCCCGGCGCTCAGAAAGCGCCCTTGCGCCATGGCCATCTGGCGCACCTGCATGTACTCGGCCACCGTTCCTGCCACCATCACCTCGCGCAGTTTGCCGCCGGCACTGATCTCTGAGGTGCCGACCGTCAGCGGGGCCACGCGGCGCACGGCGCTGGCACGCAGCAGGGCTTGGGCATCGTCAATGCTGAGGTCACGTGGGGTGTTGGTGATGGCGTTGCCGGGGTTGAAGCCGCCGGTTTGTGAGCGCCCGGGCAGCACAATCACCAGGTTGCTGCCCAGGCTGGAAAACTCGTTCATCACATAACGCCGTGCGCCGTCGCCCAGGGCGGTCAGCACCACCACGGCGGCCACGCCAATCGCCATGGCCAGCACCAGCAGCGTGGCCCGCAGCGGGTTGCCGGTGGCGGCTTGCCGGGCAAAGTGAATCAGGTCGATGCTGCGCATGGGGTGGTTGCCACTGCGAGCGGGGCCGTGTGGCGCAGGTCGTGCTGGAGTGCGCCGTCTTGCATCATCAATTGGCGCTGGGCGCGGGCCCCCAGGGCGTTGTCATGGGTCACCATGATCAGGGTCACGCCCTGGGCGTTCAGGCCTTCCAGCAGGTGAATCACTTCTTCGCCGGTGGCACGGTCCAGGTTGCCGGTGGGTTCGTCGGCCAGAATCATGGCTGGCTGCATGATGGTGGCGCGGGCAATTGCCACGCGCTGGCGCTGTCCGCCCGAGAGCTCATCGGGCCGGTGCTGGGCCCGCTGCTCCAGGCCGTAGTCTTTCAGAGCTTGCTGAACTCGCTCCGCCCGCTGCGCCGGGGCCAGACCGGCCAGCACCATCGGCAGGGCAATGTTCTCGGCTGCGCTCAGGCGCGGCACCAGGTGAAAGCTCTGAAACACAAAGCCGATGCGCTGGCTGCGCACCTGGGCTTGTTCGTCGGGCGAGAGCGTGGTCACATCACGCCCCTCCAACTGGTAGACCCCGGTGTTGGGCCGATCCAGCAAGCCCAGCAGGTTCAGCAGGGTGGATTTGCCCGAACCTGATGGCCCCATCACCGCCACGTACTCACCGGCGCTGATGCTCAGGTTCAGGTCGCGCAGCGCATGCACCTCGGAGTCGCCCAGGTGAAACACCCGCTCAATGCCGCTCAGCTCGATTTGTGCGGTGCTCATTTTGGGGTTTTGTCATCAGCCACAAAGCTGATGCCGGCTTTGACACCTTCGCGATCCAGCGAAGTCACCACCCGGTCACCCACCACCAGGCCTTCCAGCACCTCGGTGAATTCCCAGTTGGCTAGGCCGGTTTTGAGCTGGCGCTGTTGCAGCAGGCCATTGGCCCCGGCCAGCAGCACCAGAGCGCCTTCTTGCAGGGCCGAGGTCGGCACGCGCACCACCTGGTCGCGCACCGCCAGCACCACCTCGACATCGGCGCTGTAGCCCACCAGCAGATGCGGCAGGGCGGGGTCGGGGTTGAGTGTGGCTTCAATGTCGACCGTGCGGGCTTGCTTTTCCACCGCCGACACATAGGGGGCCACGCGCTTGACTTTGCCGGGGAAAGTTTGTTTGGGCAGTGCGTCAAAGCTGATGCGCACGGTTTGCCCGGCAGCCATTTTGGGGGCATCGACCTCGTCCATCGGGGCCCGCACGTACAGGCAAGTGTCGTCAATCAGGTCAATCGCCGGCGGGGTCGGTACACCGGGTGGCGACGGGGTGGCGTATTCGCCGACTTCACCCACAATTTTGGCCACCGTACCGGCAAAGGGGGCGTACAACACGGTGCGATGTTGCTCGACGCGGGTGGCGTTCAGGCGGGCCAGGGTTTGCGTCACGTCGGCCTGGGCGGCATGGCAGCCCGCTCGCCGGGCCTGGGCCTCAGCGCGGGCCTGTTCGTCACGCGAGCTTGAGACAAAACCTTGTTTGAACAGCGCTTCTTGTCGCGTCGCCTCGTGCTCGGCGTTGGTGGCTATGGTGCAAGCTTCGGTGACGCGCTGGCGGGCGGTCTCCACCTGGGTTTGGGCCAGCGCACTTTGGGCTTGCTGGTCGTCGTTCCAGAGCTTCATCAACAACTGGCCTTTTTTGACCTGGTCCCCCTCTTTGACGGCCAGCACCTCAATGCGCCCACCGATGCTGGCTGAGAGTTTGGTGCGCTGGCAGGCCTCGACCGTGCCAGCGCGGGTGTTGGCAATGCTGGATTCGACCCGGCCCTGGTCAATGGTGGTCAGCACCACGGCCAGCGGCTTGGGCTGCTTGACCCACCAGAGGGTTGCGCCCAGCAGGCCAAGCAGGGTCAGCGCCAGCAAACTGCGACGGATCAGGGGAGGGGACATACGGATTCCTTCTGCCAAGCAATGGCTTCATTCTAGGAGTCTGTAGGACGATGGGCATCAATAACACGCCCCAAAAACTGCTAGCCGCCACGGTGCAATGCCACTTCTGCTTTATTTCAAAACTTGCGGCATGGCTGTCATGAATACTACGTTATTTATAGCTTCTTAGGCTTGTTTAATAACCGTTACAGCCCATTTTCTTGTTTGAATGATGGAAAAGTTGTCCACTGTGATTCAACGGGCATTGGCATCAGATACGATCAGCTTGGCACAGGCATTACATTCGATTCGTGCCCATTGGCTGCACCTATAAAATGCGGCACTCAGCCAATGGATGACCCTGTCCAGACCGGTTTCCTCCAAGTTCAAAGCGCAGAAACCTGACAGTGTTGCCCCGCACTCCCGGCCCAACAACCTGGCCTTGGTGGCTTTTGCTGTTGCTTGCCATCGGTGTCTACCTGCTGGGGCTCGGCGGACAATATGTGCAGACCAATGGCGATGAGCTGGTCTACACCCACATTGCACGCAAGACCGCTGAAAGCGGCCACTGGCTGCCCTTGGTGTCAGAGCTGGACCAGATGCGCAACACCAAACCGCCGCTGCTATCCATCACCGCAGGCAACTACAACAGGCCTGATCAGTGGCGTGCTCCAACTGCGCTCCTTTTTTAGGCTTTCCTGCCCAGCCTCGTGCGCCCCAAGACCACCGGTACGTCAAATAGCGCCACGGGCTGACCAGCAAGGGCACGTGGTAGTGCTGGTCGGTGAGGGAGCCTGCAGCGGGTTGTCAGCCAGCCGTTTGCGCAGCTCGGCAACGGCCCGCCCAGCGCTGGCCCGTCATGCACTTCACCGGGGGATGGATTGGGGAGTCATCATGAAAGTGACTATGGTGCAATTGCCGACCTGAAAGCCGAAATCTTTGGCCCGGTGCTGCAGATCGTGCGCTGGAAAGGTGACCCGCTGGCCGTCATCGAGCAGATCAACGCCCTCGGCTACGGCCTGACCCTGGGCATCCAGACCCGCATCGACAGCCGAGCACAAGCGCTGGCGCGCGCCGCCCACGTCGGCAACGTCTGCATCAACCGCAACCAGATCGGTGCCGTGGTTGGCCTGCCGCCCTTTGGCGGTGAAGGCCTCTCGGGCACCGGCCCTCAAGCCGGTGGACCGCATTACCTGGCACGCTTCTTTGGCTGCATCGGCTACTGCGTCGCCCAGTGAAAGCGGTTTGTCTGAGCAATCTGGGTGCGCAACTCT
>JAQTSL010000220.1 GCA_028711355.1 Rhodoferax sp. | reverse complement strand
ACCACGAAAAAACCCCCGCCGTCACCAGCGCCATCGCGCCCAAACCAGCCATCAGGCCGCGGGCCCCGCGCGCGCCTCCCGCCACTGCCAGCGTTGCCGGTCCCACCGGCGCAAACAGGTCAGGCCGCGCCTGGCGCACAAACAGCACCAGCGATGCGGTTGCCAACCCCTCCACCAGGTCAATGGCCAAATGGATCGGCTGCATCAGCAGCAGAAAAGTCCCCAGCGGCAAACTGCTGATGCCGCTGAGTTGTGTTTCAGTGACCACGCCCAAAGCACCCATCTGCAAACCCAGCACCGCAGCCAGCAGTGCGGCCAGCCCAATCCGCTTGCGTGACGGCATCACTTCAGCGCACTCCAACTGCGGCCGGTAGATCAGCGGATAGGCCAGATAACAGGTACACACGCCCAGATTGAAGATATTCGCACCCAGCGCCAGCAAGCCACCGTCGGCAAAAAACAGTGCCTGCACTGTCAGCACCGAGGACAGCACGATCAGCGCCGCGTGCGGACCCAGCAAAATCGACAGCAGCAGCCCGCCGCCCAGATGCCCGCTGGAGCCCGTGCCAGGAATGGTGAAGTTGATCATCATCGCGGCAAACACAAACGCACCCAGCACCCCCATCAGCGGCACCAGGTCACGCCGATCACTTTGTTTGACCTGGCGTGCAGACCACGTCAGCGCTGCGCCAGATGCTAACCAAAACGTAGCACCAACGGCAGGGGAAAGCAGTGCGTCGGCCATGTGCATGTTGAGCTCCTTGGCAAAGTGATCGTATGAAGATTTTTTTTATTGTATGACTTTGTTTGGCGTTGCTGAACGCAAACAGCGATCAAACCGAATGCAAATTCCCAAAGAAGAGCACCTGAAAGAACTTTGCTCTTCAGGCCAGGCGCTCCAGAATCAGGACGGCAAAGAAGCCAAACGCCGCCAGCAGCGTCCACTTCAGTACGGTCAGGCCCCAGCGCTTGTAGTGCGGTTGGCCGGTGCCGACAAAAAACACAAAGCAGACCATCGCGCCCAGCAACAGCAGCAAAATGACCCAGCGAAACAGCAGCATGGTGCTCGCTTACCAGGCACGCGCCAACTGCGCAAAGCCCGCTGGCGCCTGGCGTTCGTCGTCAAACGTCACCACGTCCCAGGCCTGGTTTTGCTGGAGCAGTTCACGCAGCAGCAGGTTGTTCAGTGCGTGGCCCGAGCGAAACGCGCTGTAGCTGGCCAGCAGCGGCTTACCCAACAGGTACAGGTCACCCATGGCGTCGAGAATTTTGTGTTTGACAAACTCATCGTCATAGCGCAGTCCGCCGGCGTTGAGCACCTTGTAGTCGTCCATCACGATCGCATTGTCCAGCCCGCCGCCCAGCGCCAGGCCGTTGGCGCGCATCATTTCGACGTCTTTGGTAAAGCCAAAGGTGCGCGCGCGCGCAATGTCTTTGGCGTACGAGCCGGTGCTCAGGTCAAACACCACACGCTGACCGGTAGCGTCCACCGCCGGGTGGCTGAAATCGATCTCAAAGCTAAGCCGGTAGCCATGGTAAGGCTCCAACCGAGCCCACTTGAGCGCATCACCCGCGCCCTGGCGTAGCTCGACTGGCTTGAGCAAACGGATGAAGCGGCGTGGCGCCTTTTGTAGCTCAATGCCGGCGCTTTGCAGCAAAAAGACAAAGGACGCTGCCGAGCCATCCAGAATCGGCACTTCTTCGGCGGTGATATCCACATACAGGTTGTCCACCCCCAGACCAGCGCAAGCCGACATCAGGTGTTCAACCGTGTGCACCTTGGCGTCACCGGCGCTGATGGTCGAAGCCATGCGGGTATCCGTGACCGCCAACGCCGACACAGCAATCTCCACCGGCTGCGGCAAATCGACGCGCCGAAACACGATGCCGGTGTCGGGTTGCGCCGGGCGTAGCGTGATTTCGACCCGCTGGCCGCTGTGCAGCCCCACGCCGACCGCACGGGTCAGGGTTTTAAGGGTTCGTTGTTGCAGCACACTTTGATTCCAAAAAATTACGCATAAAACACTGTTTGACACCGGTCTTCAGCCAGAAACACCGTGCAACCGGCTTTGCCGGGCCACTGGTGTTGCCCCCTGCAAGGGGCTGAGGGCCGCGGCTCCAAGCCTGCCTGCGCAGGCTTGGACGACCCCGAAGAGCCGTAGCCTCTGGCTGAGACACTGGAGCGCAGCGACACGCAGTGCGCCAAGCCGGGGGTGTGCCAAATCAGTCAGCCTGCTTGCGCAGGAACGCCGGGATTTCGAAGTCGTCCATGCCGCCATTGGACAGCGCATCGACCCGGGCCGCGGCTGAGGTACGGTTACGCCAGACGGCCGGGGGTGCCATCGTTGTGTAATCCGTTGCGACAGTTCGTCCCAAGCTGGTGGCAGGCATGACGGTCGCTCCCTGCAGGCCGCTCACCGGACTGTCCAGCGTGGGAACATTGAACGGCACGTTGTCGGTACCGGTGCGCCGAACTTCGGTTGGAACAATCGAGATATTGGGCTTGCGACCATGACGGCTCAAACCGGTAGCCACCACGGTGACGCGCAGCGCTTCGCCCAACGAGTCATCGTGCGCCGTGCCGTAGATCACATTCGCATCTTCGTGGGCAAAGGCACGGATGGTGCTCATCGCCAAACCAGATTCGCGCAGTTTCAGCGAGCCTTTTGCAGCAGAAATCAGCACCAATACGCCTTTGGCGCCAGACAAATCAACGCCCTCCAGCAACGGACAAGCCACGGCTTGCTCAGCGGCGATGCGAGCCCGGTCTGGCCCGGTGGCTTGGGCGGTACCCATCATGGCTTTGCCAGGCTCGCCCATCACCGTTCGAACGTCTTCAAAATCGACGTTCACATGCCCTTTCACGTTGATGATCTCGGCAATGCCACCGACCGCATTTTTCAAGACATCGTTGGCGCTGGCAAAGGCTTCCTCCTCGGTCGCGTCCTCACCCAGCACCTCTTGCAGCTTTTCGTTCAACACCACAATCATGGAGTCCACATTGGCTTCGAGTTCTGCCAGACCGGACTCGGCGTTCTTCATGCGCTTAAGGCCCTCAAAGCTGAACGGCTTGGTCACCACACCGACCGTGAGAATACCCATTTCACGCGCGACACGCGCGATCACTGGTGCGGCACCGGTACCGGTACCGCCACCCATGCCGGCCGTGATAAACAACATATGCGCGCCCTCAATGGCAGCACGAATTTCTTCGGTTGCCAGTTCAGCCGCCTCGCGCCCACGCTCGGGCATACCACCGGCGCCCAAGCCGGTCTTGCCCAGTGGGATGATGCAATGCGCGCCGATGCTGTCGAGCACCTGCGCGTCGGTGTTGGCGCAAATGAACTCAACCCCCTGCACGGCGCTGGTGATCATGTGCGCCACGGCGTTACCGCCGCCGCCGCCAACGCCAATCACCTTGATCTGCGTGCCTTTGTTAAACATTTCCTCTTCAATAAGCTCAATCGGCATGTTGCTCTCCTTGGGTTTCGATGGGTAAAACTAAAAAAATGAAAGAGTGATCAGAAATCTGAATGGGCGGCGGATCCATGCACCGCCATCGTCGTGGGGGTCCGGCGCACGGTCGATAAAAAGTGGCGGCCATGGTCAGAAGTTCCCCATGAACCAGTCTTTGACCGAACCAAAAGCGCTCTTGACTGAGCCATTTTTCTGCGCCACCTTGAAGCCGCGCAAACGCGCCAGCCGCGCCTCTTCCAGCAGCCCCATGACGGTGGCAGCACGCGGCTGCGCCACCATGTCGGCCAGCGCCCCGCGGTACTTCGGGATGCCGCGTCGCACCGGTTTCAAAAAGATGTCTTCACCCAGCTCGACCATGCCGGGCATGATGCAACTGCCACCGGTCAGCACGACGCCGCTGGAGAGCATCTCCTCAAAGCCCGACTCACGCATGACCTGGTGCACCAGGCTGAAAATCTCTTCGACGCGCGGCTCGATCACACCGGCCAGCGCCTGGCGGCTCAGCATACGCGGGCCGCGGTCGCCCAGACCGGGTACTTCCACCTGCGCCTCGGGGTCGGCCAGCAACTGCTTGGCATAACCGTTTTCAACCTTGATTTCCTCGGCGTCTTTGGTCGGCGTGCGCAACGCCATGGCGATGTCGCTGGTGATCAGGTCACCGGCAATCGGAATCACCGCCGTATGCCGGATCGCGCCACCGGTATAGATCGACAGATCGGTGGTGCCAGCGCCAATATCCACCAGCGCCACCCCCAGTTCACGCTCGTCTTCGGTCAACACCGAAAGACTGCTGGCCAGCGGGTTGAGCATGAGCTGCTCGACCTCCAGGCCGCAGCGACGCACGCATTTGATGATGTTTTCAGCGGCGCTCTGGGCACCGGTGACGATGTGCACCTTGGCCTCCAGACGAATGCCGCTCATGCCAATCGGCTCTTTCACGTCCTGACCATCGATGATGAACTCTTGCGGCTCCACCAACAGCAGGCGCTGATCGGTGCTGATGTTGATCGCCTTGGCGGTTTCCACGACCCGAGCCACGTCGGCCGCAGA
This sequence comes from Rhodoferax sp., assembly GCA_028711355.1. Taxonomy (GTDB): domain Bacteria; phylum Pseudomonadota; class Gammaproteobacteria; order Burkholderiales; family Burkholderiaceae_C; genus Rhodoferax. The sequence continues at coordinate 1,813 of JAQTSL010000220.1, read as the reverse complement.
CACCTCGCGGTCCTTGATGGCCACCATGCCGTGCGAATTGAAACCCCGGATATGGCTGCCGGTAATGCCGGTGTAGATGCGGGTGATCTTGCAGTCGGCCATCAGCTCGGCTTCTTTGAGCGCCTGCTGGATGCTCTGCACGGTAGCGTCAATGTTGACCACCACGCCACGCTTGAGGCCGTTGCTCGGGGCCACCCCCAGGCCAGCCAGCTTGAGCTCGCCAGCGGGCATCACCTCGGCCACCACCACCATCACCTTGGCGGTGCCGATGTCCAGACCGACGACCAAATCCTTGTATTCTTTTGCCATGATATTGCCTTGTCTTACTGCTTTTTGCCAAGATCGCTGTCAAGCGTTGCCACGCCCTGCAGACGCACCGCATAACCGTCGGTATGACGCAGGTCCACCGACGCCAGTTGCTCGGGCGTGCGCTGGTAACGTGCGGTCACCTGGGTCGCCGTCTTCAAAAAGTTGTCAACGCGTGCCACCACTTCGGCGCTGCCCCCGGTGCCGAGCTCCAGCGTGGTGCCACTGTCAAGTTCGGCGCGCCAGCTACCGCGCGGCGTCAATTCAAGCTGGTCGATGCCCAATTGCATCCGGTCAAACCGGGGCTGTAGCGCCTGATACATCGCCAGCACTTGCACCGACTGCCCCAGCGACCCAGCCAGGCGCGGCAGGTCCTCGCGGTCGAGCTCGCCCACATTGGCGTCAAACACTTCACCGTAGCTGTTGAGCAACCGCCCATCGCCCTCGTCACCCCAGAACGCCACCGTCTGGTGCTCTTGCAGCGCCACCCGCAGGCGGTTCGGAAATTCGCGTTGCACCACCGCCTGACGCACCCACGGCAAGGCCTCAAAGGCGCGCTTGGCAAGCGCCAGATCGAGCGTGAAAAAGGTGCCTTGCAGTCGCGTCAGGACGTTGGCGCGCAGCGTGAGTGCGTTGTAGTGTGTCGCGTCGCCGACGATGTGCAGGCCACGAATGTCAAACAGCGGCTGGCGTGCGCCCCAAGCCAGCGCAGCACCAGCCAGCGACAACCCGGCTACGCCCAACAACAGCGCGGCCAGCGCGTTCATCACACGCACGTCGATCGGCAGGGCGGGTGGGTCGCTCTTGGCACTCATGGTGTGGCGTAGTCCAGTGCGGCGCTCTGCAAAATCTGCATGCACAGGTCGGCGTAGCTGATGCCTGCGGCCTTGGCCGACATCGGCACCAGCGAATGACCCGTCATGCCCGGGCTGGTGTTGATTTCCAGCAGGTAGGGCTTGCGGGTGGTGGCATCAATCATGACGTCAGCGCGCGCCCAGCCGCGGCATCCCAGGCTCTTGTAGGCAGCCAACGCCAGTTGCCCGATGACAGCCTCCTCGCCCTCAGGCAAGCCGCACGGCACCAGGTACTGCGTGGTGTTGGTGAAATATTTGTTCTGGTAGTCGTAGTTGCCGTCGGGTGCGACGATGCGAATCACCGGCAGCGCGCGCGCTGCCACGCCGCTGCCCAGCACCGCTATGGTGACTTCGTCGCCGCTGATGAACTGCTCGCACAGTACGTCGTCACCGGTGCCAGCCGCCAGCGCGTAAGCCCCAGCACACCGGTCAGCGCTGGTGACCTTGGTCAGGCCGATGGTCGAGCCCTCCCGCGCCGGCTTGACAATCATCGGGTTGCCAAGTTCGGCAAAAGCAGACAGCAAAGCGGCGGCGCTATCCACCTTTTTCCAGGCCGGTGTGGGCAGGCCGTCGGCGCGCCAGAGGCGTTTGGTCATGATCTTGTCAATGCCCATGCTGGAGGCCATGACACCCGGTCCGGTGTAGGGGATGCC
>JAQTSL010000219.1 GCA_028711355.1 Rhodoferax sp. | reverse complement strand
AGGATGCACCACTTGGTCAAACGACAGGGTTTGCAGGCGCAGACCCGTCGTCTGGATCGCCTGCACATGCGTCGCGCGGCCAATCAGCGTCACCGGGTAACCGGCGCGCGCCAGCATACCGCCGTAAAAGCAGCCAACGGCACCGGCGCCCATGACGGCAAAGGAAAGTGGGGGAGCGCTTGGTGAGGTCATGGTGCCTTCCTGGAAGATGCTTGAGCCGGGATTGTCCGTTAACGTGAAACAACCGATTGTCATACTGGGCCACGACCCGGTATCCATGAATTTGGGCGCACTGGAACAGCGGCTCGTGGCCCGCAATGACAACCAGTTTTCACGCTTTGGGGTGGAACTGTTGCCATGAACGTTAGGCAGACAATTGCCGGGGTCGCAAGACACCGCCGCGTCGCGCCCTATCAAGTTGACGTAGCCGGATAATCTCGGATCATAGGAACTGCCATGCACTTAAAGGATCAGTGGGAAAAAATCTATTTAACCGGTATCGTGAGCTCTGTACCCCCGAACAAATGCCACAACCCTCTGATGTGTTGATGCAGCCTGATGCACAAATTGCCCAATCCGGCCTTGCTCGTGACCACGTCGGCCGAGACGTTGTGGGCCCCGTGCTGCAGCTGCGCTCAAAGATGACACCGGATGCCAGCTCCAAATTGCCAGATGACTTGGCGACCTTGTCGCCCGAGAGAACGCGTCAACTGATTCAGGAACTACGCAATCACCAGATCGAGCTGGAAATGCAAAACGACGAGTTGCGCCGCGCCCAGGCCGAGCGCAACACGGCTCAAACACGTTACTTCGACTTTTATGACTTGACACCGGTCGGCTACGTCAGCGTCAGTGAAGATGGACTGATCCGGCAAGCCAACCTCTGCGCTGCGAGCCTGCTGGGCGTGGCCAGAAGCCAGTTGGCGTTGCAGGCCTTCAGCCGCTTTATTGACCGGCAAGACCAGGACACCTATTACTTGCTGCGCAAAAAACTGTCTGAAACGAGCACCTCGCAGTCATGCACATTGCGCATGCGCAAGCACGATGGCAGCCAATTTTTCGCCCGCATGGATGGCGTGACTGTACCTGATGCCGACGGCGCACCGGCCCTGCATCTGGTGCTGATCGACATCACTGCACTACAGCAGGCTCAGGATGAGCTTCGTATTGCGGCTGCCGCATTTGAGTCCAAGGACGCCATTGTGGTGATGGACAGTCAATGCCATATTCTGCGTGTCAATCGGGCCTTTACGGAAATCACGGGCTACAGTGAGCAGGATGTGCTGGGAAAATCCACCCGACTGCTCCGATCAAAACGACACTCTGATTCGTCTTATGATGCGATTTGGTTCGAAGTTATGGCGCTGGGATCAATTCGTACTGATCGCTGGTTGCAGCTAAAAAGTGGTGACGACTTCTTTGCCAAGGGCAATACCACAGCAGTTAAAAATGACTTGGGACAAACCACGCACTATGTGATGACCTTCGGTGACGAAACCCTCCAGCACCAACAAGATCAACAACGCATCCAACTCGAAGCAGCCCACCGCGATGCGCTGGTGCGTGAGGTGCATCATCGCATCAAGAACAACCTGCAAGGCATCGGCGGATTGCTACAGCAGTTTGCCAATCAAAAGCCAGAAATTGCAGAGCAGATGGGACTGGTCGCTGGGCATCTCAACGCTATTTCGGTGGTTCATGGATTAAGTGGTCAACAAGACCAGTCCAAGGTACTTCTGTGCGAGTTAGCAAGCGAGATTGCTCTGGCAACCAGCCGGTGCTGGCAAATGGAAATCACCTTTGACGTGCCGAAAAATTGGATTTTCCGTGTGGTAGAAGAAAACGAGGCAGTATCAATGGCGCTGGTGCTCAACGAACTGCTGGTGAATGCCGTCAAACATGGCGGCAAAGCGCAGGGACACGTCAGCGTCACGCTGCGCCAAGGCGCAGGCCCTGAAGGGGTTGAATTGCGCATTCTCAACGCGGGCCACTTGCGCAACGACACCGATCGCACCACCGCGCACCACCACGGCCTGCAGCTCATTGAGTCGCTGCGCCCGCGCCAGGGCTTGTGTATCACCCAGACGCAAGTTGACAACCAGGTGCAAACCTTGCTGCACATGACAGCGCCTTTAATTGCCCTTGACACGCCAAGCCAGACATGAGCGACCAGAACACCCACGACATCACCCGCCGCGCCAGCGGTACCAGCGCAACCAGCGCCCCTGGCCAACACCTGCTGTTGGTGGACGATAACCGCCTGGTTTTGACCACCCTGGCCCACGCCCTGACCGAGGCGGGCTACCAGATCAGCAGCGCAGAATCTGTAGAGGAAGCAGAAAACTGGTTAACCGAAGGGCACCAACGGCCCCAATTGGTGATTTTGGACGTACACATGCCCGGTCAAAGTGGTTTGACGCTGGCACAGCGGCTGCACGAGCTGGACCACATCCCGTTCATGATGCTCAGCGCCTACAGCGACCCGGCCACCGTGGCTCAAGCCACCCAACAGGGCGCTTTAAGCTACGCCGTCAAGCCAATTAACCCGGTACAACTGATTCCGGTGATAGAGGCCGCGCTGGCCCGCGCCAACGAGCTACAGGCGCTGCGCACCTCACGCCTGCAATTGCAAACCGCGCTGGACAACGAGCGCGACATCAACCTGGCGGTGGGCATCACCATGATGCAGCAGCATCTTGCCCGTGCGGCTGCGTTTGAGGCGCTGCGCCAAGGCGCACGTCGCCAGCGGCGCAAATTGATCGAGCTGGCGCAGGACATCATTCGCGCGGCAGAAACGATAAACGTTTAACACAAACAGACTCGATTTAAGAAGCGTTGAAATTGATATAACGCAACAAAAGTCTATATACTTTGTAAACAGTAACGTTTGACTACCCCCGACCCTGGTAGTCACGTCCGTTAGGCCCTGAACCCGCCTTGTCAACCAGCCCGTGCACTTTGCGTGCGCGGCATGACTTTTGCTTGGGTTTACGGTATTGAATCTCAACCCCTTGAAATCTGCAACACGCCTGATCATTTTGATCAGCGGTTGGTCCGCGACATGAGTCGTTGGCTTGGTCAGGAACGCCAGCATGACATGAACCAGCAACACCGCCCGTTTAACATGATGCAAACGAAACCCGCCTTTTTTTCAGGAGTCCGCCCATGAGAGTTAATCTGCCAGTGACCCAACAGGAATACCAGTTTCCGAGTTCTGAAACCTTGTTGTCCACCACCGACACCAGCAGTCACATCAGTTACGCCAATGCGGCGTTCATTCGCACCAGCGGCTTTGAACGCGATGATTTGATCGGGCAACCGCACAACCTCGTGCGGCACCCCGATATGCCGGTGGAGGCCTTCGCAGATATGTGGCGCAGTCTGAAGGACGGGCAGTCGTGGCGTGCCTTGGTCAAAAACCGGCGCCAGAATGGCGACCACTATTGGGTCTGCGCCAATGCGGCACCGATGCGTCGCAACGGCCAGGTGGTGGGTTATTTGTCGGTACGCACCAAGCCGGCGCGTGCCGAGGTGGACGCTACTGAAGAACTTTATGCACGTTTCAAGGAAGGCCGCGCCAACGGTCTGGCCTTCTATCGCGGGCTGATCGTGCGCACCGGCTTGCTGCGCTGGACCAGTGCCGGGCAGTTGTTGCCAACCGCGTGGCGGGTGCGCCTGCCCTTGGGTTGCGTGGGGGTGGCCGCCGGGGTGGCTTTGGGTTTGTCCGGCCTGGCCACTGGCGCGTTGGTGGCGGTGGGTGCGGCAGTGGCCACCAGCCTGTTGCTGGCGGACTGGGCCATCGAGTCGCACATTATTCTCCCGCTTCGCCAGATTTTGGCGGCAGCAGAGCAAGTGGCCACTGGGGAGGCCGCGCAAGATCTGAATTTGAACCGCTGTGACGACATTGGCCTGATTGCCCGCTCGATCAACCAGGCCGGGCTGAACCTGCAGTCCTTGGTGGCCGATGTCTATGAGCAGACGGCCAGTGTGCAAGTGGCCAGTCAGCAAATTGCCGCAGCCACCAATGACTTGTCCAATCGCACCGAGCAAGCTGCCGCCAACCTGGAGCAGACAGCAGCGGCCATGGAGCAGCAAACCGCTTCTGTCAAACAAAACTCGGACACCGCGCACCAGGCCAGTCAGCTCACCCTGGGTGCCACCCAGGTGGCTGAAAAGGGTGGCGAGGTCATGACCAACGTGAAAGCCACCATGGACCTGATCACCGCCTCCAGCCGCAAGATTGCCGACATCATTCAAGTCATCGACGGGATCGCTTTTCAGACCAATATTCTGGCGCTCAATGCCGCGGTAGAAGCGGCGCGCGCAGGCCAGCAAGGGCGTGGCTTTGCGGTGGTGGCCACTGAAGTGCGAAGCCTGGCCGGACGCTCGGCGGTCGCCGCCAAAGAAATCAAGGCGCTGATTGATGATTCGGTCAGCAAGGTTGAAAGCGGCTCGCGCCAGGTAGCCGAGGCCGGCCAGACCATGAACGAGGTGGTGGCACAGGTCAAACGCGTCAATGATCTGATGAACGAAATCACGACCGCTTCGCAGGAGCAATCGCAAGGGATTACACAAGTCGGCATGGCCGTGGCACAACTTGACCAAATGACCCAGCAAAACGCTGCCATGGTCGAACAAAGCAGCGCCGCCGCTACCAGCATGGATGAACAGGCGCAGCGCCTGGTGGATGCGGTCAAGGTGTTTTCTGTTTGACCCGTGGGTTGTGAACACAGGAGGACAAATGGGATGAAGCGTCAGTCTGACTCATATGCGCCTTGGACCGTTGACCCATTGGTAGAGGCGCTCAACCGCTTGCGTGACGCCTGGACCCGCGCATCGCTGGAGCTACGCGACCTGCAATTTGAGCTGGATACGACAAGACGCCAGGCCGCCAATGAGTTTGTCCATGACATCATGGAGAAAATCAAATGAAACCAGGTCAGTCCGCAATCTCAGGGATGCACAGCCACCCCTACCAAAGCGCATTCGGCTTGGGACTGCTGGTATTGGCGGTGCCCCTGCTGTGGTGGGTGTCGCGTTCGGGGCACCTTGTGCTACTGAACGCGGCCGATTTTCTGTTTCTCCACACGGCCATGGAAATTTTCGCCGTGGTGGTGGCGATACTGATTTTTGTCACGGGTTATCGCGCAATCCTGTCGGTTCGAAAAAGTGCCGTAGTGCTGCTTGGAATCATGTTTCTCGGTGTGGGGTTGCTCGATTTCTTACATCTGATGAGTTATGTGGGCATGCCCGATGCCATCAGCCCCAACACACCGCACAAATCCATTTTCTTCTGGCTGGCGGCACGGTTATTGGCTGCGGGCGCGCTGCTGCTGTATGTTTGGCTGGGCGTGGCGGCTGCGGTCAGCGTTCTGCGCAAGCGCATCGCTTTGACAATGATGCTGGGCGGGGTTGGCCTGTTGGCGGGCATTGGGCTGCTTTGGCCGCAACAGGTACCGGCGCTGTTTGTACCGGGGGTCGGTCTGACCCCGTTAAATATCCGCCTGGAATGGCTGATCATTGCCATTCATTTGGCCACTATTGGTGTTCTGTGGCGGCGCCGCCAAGCCTTGCAACGTGAATGCATCATGGCGCTGGCATTCGCCGCTGGCTTGTCCGCGGTGTCTGAGTTGTTTTTTGCCATGCTGGGGATCGTGGACAAGGACGCTGCCAACGCCATCGGGCATAGCTACAAAGTGGCGGCCTATTTGTATTTGTTTCACGCCACTTTCAATGAGGCACTACAGCGACCGTTGCAACGCCTGGAGGTGCAGCATTTACGCGAAAAATTGATTTTGAGTGCTGCCCCGGACGGCGTTTTGTGGGTGGACGGCAACGGCAAAATTTTGCTGGCCAACCCGGCCATGCAAGCCATCTCAGGCTACACGCCGCAGGAGTTGCTTGACCAAAACGTCGATATCTTTTTGCCCGAACGACTGCGCCAGCGCCATGCGCAATCCATGCGCGATCACTTCACCATGCCGCACTCCAGACCGATGGGCTTGATGGATTTGAACCTGATGCGCCGCGATGGCCAGATGCTGCCGGTCGATATTGCCCTGGGTCATTGGGACGATGAGGGCGAGCCCTACGCCATTGCCTACATTCGTGACCTCACTGAGCGCCGGAAATACGAAGAGTCGCTGAAACACCAGGCCACCCATGATGAACTCACCGGGTTGCCCAACCGCTGGCTGTTTCGGCTGCAACTGGACCAGGCGCTGGCGCGCGCTGCGCGCGCCGGGTTACAGGTGGCGGTGATGTTCATTGACCTGGACTTTTTCAAAACCATCAACGACAGTTTTGGTCACAGCACGGGCGACGCTTTGCTGGTTCAGGTGGGGGCACGTATGCGCAGTGTGTT
>JAQTSL010000005.1 GCA_028711355.1 Rhodoferax sp. | reverse complement strand
CGCCAAATTTGGCCGCCATGACGCTGGTGATAGCAGCGGTCAGCGTGGTTTTGCCGTGATCAACGTGACCAATCGTGCCCACGTTGACGTGGGGCTTGGTACGGGCGAATTTTTCTTTTGCCATTTTTCAAGTCTTTCAAAGAGCGTTGCCCGTGGGTTGGTTTAATGTTTGCAGTTCGTCACGGGGTCCCCTGCCACGGGCAGCCGGGGGTGCGAAATCGCAGACAGTTTGTTGGGGTCAGAGCACATCGCTGCGCGAGTGGTCTGGAGCCCGAATACATTTAATCAGATGGGGTCAGAGCACATCGCTGCGCGAGTGGTCTGGAGCCCGAATACATTTAATCAGATGGGGTCAGAGCACATCGCTGCGCGAGTGGTCTGACCCCAAGTTTCAGGTTATTACTTTGCCCTCGCCGCCATGATGGCTTCAGAGACATTGCGCGGGGCTTCCGTGTAATGTTTGAATTCCATGGTGTAAGTGGCACGGCCCTGCGACATTGAGCGCAGTGTGGTCGAGTAGCCAAACATCTCGGACAACGGCACTTCAGCGCGAATCGCTTTGCCGCCACCCACCATATCTTCCATACCTTGCACCATACCTCGGCGTGAGGACAAGTCACCCATCACGTTACCGGCGTAATCTTCAGGGGTTTCCACTTCGACCGCCATCATCGGCTCCAGAATCACCGGACCCGCTTTGCGGCAGCCTTCCTTGAAGCCAAAAATGGCGGCCATCTTGAAGGCCAATTCGTTTGAATCGACATCGTGGTAAGAACCAAAGTGCAGCGTCACCTTGACGTCAACCACCGGATAGCCAGCCAACACACCCTGCGTCACCGCCTCATTGATACCCTTTTCGACAGCCGGAATGAATTCACGTGGCACCACACCGCCCTTGATGGCGTCAATAAATTCAATGCCTTTGCCGGGTTCGTTGGGTTCAATCTTGAGCACCACGTGACCATACTGACCCTTACCACCGGACTGACGCACAAACTTGCCTTCGGCGTCTTCGATGGTTTTGCGAATGGTCTCGCGGTAAGCCACCTGCGGCTTGCCAACGTTGGCTTCTACACCGAACTCGCGCCTCATCCGATCAACAATAATTTCAAGGTGCAATTCGCCCATACCACCAATCAAGGTCTGGCCGGATTCTTCGTCGGTTTTAACGCGGAAAGACGGGTCTTCCTGAGCCAAACGCTGCAAGGCGATGCCCATTTTTTCCTGGTCAACTTTGGTCTTGGGTTCTACGGCCTGGGTAATCACCGGCTCCGGGAACACCATCCGTTCCAGCATGATGATGGCGTTCGGATCGCACAGGGTTTCACCGGTTGTCACATCCTTCAAACCGATGCAAGCTGCAATGTCGCCCGCGACAATTTCGCTCACTTCTTCACGCTTGTTGGCGTGCATTTGCACGATACGACCAATGCGCTCTTTCTTGCCGCGAATCGGGTTATAGACCGTGTCGCCCTTGTTCAGCACGCCAGAATAGACGCGCACAAACGTCAATTGACCGACAAACGGGTCGGTCATCAACTTGAATGCCAAAGCCGAAAACTTTTCTTTGTCATCGGCCTTGCGTGTCACCGGTTGCTCGTCTTCATCCATGCCCTTGACCGGTGGGATGTCCACCGGAGACGGCATGAATTCGATGATGGCGTCGAGCATACGCTGCACGCCTTTGTTCTTAAACGCGGTGCCGCACAACATCGGCTGGATTTCACTGGCGATGGTGCGCGTGCGAATACCGAGATTGATTTCAGCTTCGGTCAAGTCACCTTCTTCCAAGTACTTGTTCATCAATTCTTCGTTGGCTTCAGCGGCAGCCTCAACCAGTTTTTCACGCCATTCTTTGGCTTGCGCCAGCAATTCAGCAGGAATTTCTTTGTAGTCAAACTTCATGCCTTGAGAGGCTTCGTCCCAAATGATGGCGCGCATTTTGATCAAATCAATCACGCCAGTGAAGTTTTCTTCAGCGCCAATCGGAATCACAATGGCCACCGGATTAGCCTTTAAGCGCAGCTTCATCTGGTCATAGACCTTGAAGAAGTTGGCACCGGTGCGGTCCATCTTGTTGACAAAAGCCAGGCGCGGCACCCGGTACTTGTTGGCTTGACGCCAAACGGTTTCTGACTGCGGCTGCACACCACCCACCGCGCAATAGACCATGCAAGCACCGTCAAGCACGCGCATGGAACGCTCTACCTCGATGGTGAAGTCCACGTGGCCGGGGGTGTCAATGATGTTGATGCGATGCTCGGCAAAATTGGTTTCCATACCCTTCCAGAAACAGGTGGTAGCCGCCGAGGTGATAGTGATGCCACGCTCTTGCTCTTGCTCCATCCAGTCCATGGTAGCAGCGCCATCGTGCACTTCACCAATTTTGTGATTTACACCAGTGTAAAAAAGAATACGCTCAGTAGTGGTGGTTTTACCGGCGTCGATATGCGCAGAAATACCGATGTTGCGGTAGCGCTCAATGGGAGTATGGCGAGCCATGATGGATCCTTGGTTGATCTGTAAATTTCAAACGACGACACCGCGGGGCTGTTGACCTTGACGGCGTAGCGAGGAGGCTTCAGGCTAGGCGCAAACCGACTGGCAGTGCGATCAGCACAACAAGGGTTTGAACGACACATGAAGCCTTCGCAGTAGCCGCCTTTAGAAGCGGAAGTGCGAGAACGCCTTGTTCGCTTCGGCCATGCGGTGAACTTCATCACGCTTTTTCATGGCGCCGCCTCTGCCTTCAGTGGCTTCCATTAGCTCATTGGCCAAACGCAAGGCCATGGATTTTTCACCGCGCTTGCGGGCGGCTTCCTTGATCCAGCGCATCGACAGGGCCAGGCGACGCACCGGGCGCACTTCAACAGGCACTTGGTAGTTGGCACCACCTACGCGGCGGGATTTGACTTCAACCAGCGGCTTGACATTGTTGATGGCCATGGTGAAGGCTTCAACCGGGTCTTTACCGGGGTTTTTCTTTTCGATTTGCTCCAAGGCGCCGTAAATGATGCGTTCAGCAACTGCTTTTTTTCCGCCTTCCATGATCACGTTCATGAATTTGGACAGCTCGACATTGCCGAATTTAGGATCCGGCAGAATTTCACGTTTAGGGACTTCGCGACGACGTGGCATTTTTTCACCTCTATTGCTTCAGTTGGCATCTATCAAGACGCCTCGAGAGTTAATACATAAGACTCTCACTTACTCGACCCAGAAATTGGGTCACTACGTTCATCTGTTGCGCCACGCAACAAACAAACACCTGTCAACACAACAAATCTATGCTTATTTGACCTTGGGGCGCTTGGCACCGTATTTGGAACGCGACTGCTTGCGGTCTTTCACGCCTTGCAAGTCGAGCGAACCGCGCACGATGTGGTAGCGCACACCGGGCAAATCCTTGACCCGACCGCCACGCACCAGCACCACGCTGTGTTCCTGTAGGTTGTGGCCTTCGCCGCCAATGTAAGAAATGACCTCGAAACCGTTGGTCAGGCGAACCTTGGCAACTTTACGCAAAGCCGAGTTGGGCTTTTTGGGTGTCGTGGTATAGACGCGGGTACAAACGCCCCGGCGTTGGGGAGAATTTTCCATCGCCGGGCTCTTGGACTTGATCACTTCGACCGAGCGCCCCTGACGGATCAACTGATTGATGGTTGGCATTGCGCCTCCTAAAAACTAAACGTCCCTAAACGTTCAAACATGAATATGACAAAAACGAAAAACCCTTCGGGAAGCCCGAAAAGCCCGCCACTATAGCAGGTCAAAGAGCCCCCTGCAACGAATTTTGCCCAACTGGCAACGGTTTGTTTGCTTTACATGGGCCAGAAACGCTAAAAGTGAGCGGCCTGCTGTGCCTGCCATGTGACCAATTTTTGCGAAATTTGCAACTGCCCCAGGTTGACATCGTTATTGGGGTTGGTTTTTGACGCGGCAGCGCTGCCAGCACCCAGCGAACCAAGCGCACGCGAAGCCAAGCTGGACACCCGCCTGGTTGACGTTCATATTGCTTTGCGTGCCGGACCCGGTCTGCCATAGGCTCAGCGCAACCATGACCGGGTTAGGCGCCGGGACCGCAATCGATGCAACCGGTTACCGGGGCCGGACCGATGAGCAGCTTATGGTTGAGATCGCGCAGTGCGGTGCGCAAGCCTTCTTCAATGACCGGATGGTAGAAAGGCATATCCAGCATACTGGACACTGTCATGCGCTGTTGCGCCGCCCAGGCCAATAGATGGCCGATGTGCTCGGCGGCGGGGCCGAACATCTCGGCCCCCAGGAACAAGCCGCTGCCTTGCTCAGCGTAAACTTTCAGAATCCCCCGATTTCGCAGCATGACCCGACTGCGCCCCTGATCCTCAAACGACACCACGCCCTCTGCAAAGCGGTCCTTGAAGTGCTGCTTGAGCTGTTTCAAGTTGTGCCCCACCGACGTAATTTGCGGATCGGTGAAGACCACCGCCAGCGGCGTGCTGCGCAAGCCGGGTTGTATTTCGGGATAGCGGCCAGCATTCTGGCCGGCGATGCGACCCTGATCGGCCGCTTCGTGCAACAGCGGGATGTCGTTGCTGGCGTCGCCAGCAATAAAGATAGAGCTGTTCCCGCACTGCAGCGTGAAGCGGTCAAATACCGGCACGCCACGTTCATTCAACTCCAATCCGGTGTTGGCCAACGCCAGTCCGGCCAGATCAGGTGCACGACCGGTGGCGGCCAACACATAGTCGAAAGGTTCAGTCCGCCAGGCCCCGTCTCGATGCAGGTAGCAGACAGCGACCCCAGTGGCGGTTTCTTTGACCGACTCCACCTGCGCCGATGCGTCCAGATATAGCTCGTCGTTGAAGCTTGCGTTGGCGTAGTCCCGAATGGCCGCGTCTTGAATGCCTGCAATACCGCCACCGGCGCCAAACACCTTGACCTGCACGCCCAGGCGGCTCATGGCTTGGGCCAGTTCCATCCCCAGCACGCCCGGGCCGAACACCGCCAGACGGGTCGGCAAGGTGGCCAAGTCGAACACGTTTTCATTGGTCAGCAAACGTGCACTCAGTGTTTTTAGAACGGGCACCAGCACGGGAATGCTGCCGGTGGCGATCACGATGCGCTGGGCGCGAATCAACTGACCCTGCTCAGTAACCAGCGTCTGGGCATCCTGAAAACGGACCTTGGCTTTTAAACGGTCGGCTGGCGCAATGGCGTCAATCGTCTCTAGCACGAGTCGCACAAAGCGGTCGCGTTCGCGCTGCAAGTGCGCCATCACCGCGGCGCCGTCCACCGTCACGCCTTGCACCCGCACACCGAACGGCCCAGCATGGCGCGCCTGATGTGCCGCTTGCGCGGCGGCAATCAGCAATTTGCTGGGCATACAGCCAAAGCGCGCGCAAGTCGTCCCGTAGTTGCCGCCTTCAATCAACAAAACGGAATCAGTCTGGGTGCGGGCCGCCCGGTAGGCACCCATACCTGCGGTACCGGCACCGACAATGGCGACATTGACATCAATGGGTTTCATGGGTGTGCGCTCATTTGGCCAGCCAAATTGCCAGTTCGTCAGCGCCGCCGATGTGTTGACCATCAATATAGACCTGGGGGGTGGTGCCGCGTCCACTCACCGCTTGCAGCGAGCTATAGCTGATGCCGTGGCTGCCCAATTCGATTTCTTCAAAACGCAGGCCCTTGTCGCCGAGCATCTTGCGGGCGCGCGCACAGTGTGCACAGCCGGGTTTGCCAAAGAAAGTGATGCGCGGCGGGGGGCTGGCCTTGGAGTTGATGTAGTGCAGCATGGTGTCGGCGTCGGACACCTTGAATGGGTCGCCCGGCTCTTCGGGTTCGATGAACATCTTTTCAATCAGCCCATCTTTGACTAGCATGGAGTAGCGCCAACTGCGCTTGCCCATGCCGATCTCTGACTGGTCCACCAGCAGACCCATGCCGGCGCTGAATTCAGCGTTGCCGTCGGGCAGGAAGTCGATGCTTTGGGCGTGCTGCTCGGTCGCCCAGGTTTCCATGACAAAGGGATCGTTGACGGCCAGACAAACCACGCTGTCAACCCCGTTCGCCTTGAGCGTTCCCGCCAGTTCGTTGAAACGCGGGAGATGCCGACTGGAGCAGGTTGGCGTGAAGGCACCGGGCAAGGCAAACAGCACCACCGTTTTGCCTTTAAACACGGTCTCGCTGCTGACTTTCTGCCAATCCCCATCGACCCGAATCGGGAACGTGACATTGGGGACTCTTTGACCTTCGCGTGATTTCAACATGGCTTGCTTTCTTGATTGAATGAGACTATCCAAGGTTTGCGGATAGCGTCAAGGAGGGCGCTGCTTGGCTGTCGCGTCGCCGGCTTTAATTCTTGCCAAACTGCGTTGTGGCGGTTGCCACGCAATTACTCTTCACATCGCCGGCCAGGGCATCGCAAGCCTTTTTGTCAACTTTGTCGTCGGCGCTGATGCGCGTCTTGTCGGCCTTGTATTCGTCCCTGGTGAGGATGGCGGCGTGTGCCACTGAGAATGACAACAAGACAGCAACGATGAGAGATATTCTGAAATTGAAAGATGTTTCCACAAGAATTCCATTTGAGAAACAATGATTGAAAATCCGAGGCTTGCGCCTCAGAGCAGGCGGTCGCGTGCCATTGGCAACACCAGCGCACGTTACGCAAGGCGATGCCAATGGTCTGTGCGGTGGCAAACAAATCGACCAGCCGAGTCATGGCGTGCCATTGCTAAATTAGGGCGGTGCAAGCCCTAAGGGATGAATTTGTTCACCCCTAAGCTGACATGGCGACAAAGCCACTCACAAGAAACAAAGCTTATTTGATCCACAACCGCAAAACGTCCCAGGCGCGCCCCAACAACCCGGCTTGTTCAACGTCCTGTAGCACCTGAAGGGGGACCTCAGCTACCGTTTGATTTGAGTTTTTGACGCGCAGCGTTGCAATTTGCTGCCCCTTGCGCAAGGGTGCCACCAGCGGGTCCGGACGCACCACATCGGTCGTCAATTTGCCCACTGTTCCTGCCGGAACCGCCACCACAATCGCTTGCGACTGGCCCAACGCCACAGTGGACTGCTTGCCTTTCCAGACCGGCACGGTCAGCACCGCTTGATTGACCTCAAACAGCTTGACCGCATCAAAAGCGGTATAACCCCAGTTCAACAGCTTTTGCGACTCATTGGCGCGGCCATTTTCGCTGGCAGCCCCCAGCACCACCGACAGCAGGCGACGACTACCGACACCGGCAACGTCACGCCGGGCGGTGGCGATCAGGCAGTAACCAGCGGCGTCGGTATGACCGGTTTTCAGGCCATCCACACTCGGGTCACGAAACAACAACAGATTGCGGTTGTTGTCATTGGCCGCCGGAGTGTCCGGATAGCGGTACTTTTTAATAGCGTAATAAGCCACTTCCTTTGGAAAATCACGCATCAGGCGCGTCGCCAGCACGCTCAGGTCACGTGCGGTCGTGCTATGGCCAGGTTCGGTCAGCCCCTCAGGATTTTTGTAGCCCGTCGCCTTCATCCCAAGCACCCTTGCCTGGTCGTTCATAAGTTGCACAAAACGCTCAGCACTGCCAGCCACGCCCTCGGCCAGCGCCATCGTGGCGTCGTTGCCACTTTGAACGATCATCCCTTTGATCAAATCTTCTACCGGAACCTGCATTTTGGGGTCGATGAACATCCGTGAGCCCGGCATCTTCCAGGCCCGCTCACTTACCGGCAAGGTTTGTTGCAGGCTGATTTTTTGGGTGCGCAGGGCGTCAAACACCAGATACGCCGTCATCAGTTTGGTCAATGAAGCCGGCTCGACCGGCGTGTCGATGTCTTTGGCAGCCAATATCTGGTTGGCCGTCACATCCAGCAACAGGTAAGAACGAGCCGCAATTTCAGGCGGCTGCGGCACTTGCGCGGTGGCAAGCAAAGACCAGCAAGTGGTCAATACAAACAACAGTTTTTTCATAGAAGAAACCCCGCGAGTCGAAAAAGACAAAAAAATAGCACTTCGCTTTTGCGAGGGCCATGGCTAGAGCCAACACTGTGTCATTGCGGGCTTGATCCGCAATCCAGTGTCCCAAGCGCGCATGGATGCCGGATCGAATCCGGCATGACAAAGTGAACAGTATTGGGGATAGAGCAAAGAATCTACGATAAATAGATCAGCGACCCAGCTCCGCTGGCGTCAGCAGGCGCTGCACCACTTGACCGTTTTTGAGGTGCGATTCAACAATCTCATCGATGTCGCTGGTATCCACATAGGAGTACCAAACACCCTCCGGGTAAACCACCGCCACCGGGCCCGCTGCGCAACGGTCCAGACAACCGGCCTTGTTGACGCGCACCTGGCCCGGCCCGGCCAGCCCGGCGGCCTTGACCTGCGCCTTGCAGTGCTCAAAAGCCGCCTGGGCGTCGTGCTGCGCGCAGCAAGCTTCGCCATTCTTGCGCTCATTCAGGCAAAAGAAAATGTGCCGCCGATAGTAACCGTCTGTGGATGCATTTGTCATGCCACGATTTTAGTTCGGCCTACCTCGACCGCCGACACGGCCCAGCAAATACGCCAGGCAGGCGAACGGCCAAAGCCACCCCAGCCACTGCGCCACCCCGTGAAAGCGGATGAATCGCCCCTGTTCCCACAGAAACAGGGTTTGGTCAAAATAGGGGCCACTGCCTGACTGATTGATCAGGCTCAAATAGATTCCAAGCGCCAGCACCGCCAACGCCGCTGCCGCGCGCGGGGCCAGTCCGACCAGCGCAAACAGCAACACCCCGGCCGTTAGCAGCAATTTTTGCATCGGTCCATTCAGCCAAGACCACGCGTGCTCTGGCCCAAAGCTCAAGGCAGCGCTCAGCGTGACGGTGCTGGCTCCAATAGCCAGCAACCAGACCACAAACCACAGCCTTTTGCCAGTTTGTTGGATCACACCGTAGCCAAGCAAGCCCGGAATCAACAGCCCAAACACCACGCACATCGCTAGCGCCAACGGCAGCAGCGGCTGCAACTCCACATCACGCAGCGGCAGCCAATCCAGAAAAGGACTGTCTTGCAGCAGTTCAGCCAAGGCTAACTCAAGCCGCTCCAGCACTTGCCCCAACCCAAAAGGAACGGTGGTTGGGAACAGCAACGCCGCCGGCCACAGTGCCAGCAGTACCAAGGCACCACGAGCATCTTCCACAAACCAGTCGGCCCGAAACCGCTCCCAGCGTTGCAACCAACCCAGCTTTTCAAGGCTCCAGGCGAAAAGACACCCGAGTGACGCGCCGACAATATTCAGAACAAGGTCAAGATTCGAGGCGACCCGGTTGGTCAGAAACACTTGGCAAGACTCCAGCCCCAGGGACAGCAGCGAGGCAGGCAACAAGGCAAGCAAAAATACCCGGCGCCCGCGCCCGGTGCGCAAGGCGCTCAAGGCCAGCAAAAACCCCATGGGAACGTAACCCAGTACGTTGGAGACCACGTCAAAACCGGTCCAGTACTTGGGCCATGGCACTGTCAGGAAAGACCAGACGGCCACGCCCTGGTCGCGCCAGGGACCAAAAGGGTACAAGCTGGCATAGACAATCAAGCCCAAATAGACCTGCGCCAACGGCCAGGCTGCGGTTTTGTGTGTCTGCATCTGCCCGTCAAAAGTGCGCCCGAGCCAAGCGCACAAAAAAAACCCCAGCCCGAAGGCTGGGGTGGTAAGCCTATTTGCTGTCACACATCAAGGCCCCGCTCAGGGAGGAAAAGCGGGGAGCAGTAAACTGCTCAGGGCGTAATTTAACAAAAAATACCGTCTGTTTCAACTTAGTTTGCAAAATAGTTACCAAAATCACCCCATTTTCAGCAAAGGAACCCTCACATGACCCCTTACGCCCCCTTCCCCCAAGGTCGTCCACGCCGCCTGCGCCGGGACGCATTTACCCGCAACCTGGTGCGGGAAAGCACCTTAACTGCGCACGACCTGATTTACCCGGTATTTGTTGTTGACGGCAAACAACAGCGCCAAGCCGTGGCCTCGATGCCGGGCGTAGAGCGCCTGAGCCTGGACTTGCTGCTACCGGTGGCGGAAGATTGCGTCAAGCTGGGCATCCCAGTTATGGCGCTGTTCCCGGTGATCGACCAATCTCTCAAAACTCCCGACGGCCGCGAGGCCACCAACCCGGACGGCCTGGTGCCGCGCGTGGTGCAGGCGCTCAAAAAAGAATTTCCTGAGTTGGGCGTGATGTGCGACGTGGCGCTGGACCCCTTTACCAGCCACGGCCAAGACGGCCTACCCGACCCGCGCCCCGAAGAAGACGGCTACATCATGAACGACGCCACGGTCGAGGTGCTGGTCAAGCAGGCGCTCACCCAAGCCGGCGCCGGTGCCGACATCGTCGCCCCCAGCGACATGATGGACGGGCGCATCGGTGCGGTCCGCAACGCGCTGGAAGCGCAGCACTTTGTCCACACCCGCATCATGGCCTACAGCGCCAAGTACGCCAGCGCGTTTTACGGCCCGTTCCGAGAGGCCGTGGGTTCATCGGGCAACCTGGGCAAAAGCAACAAAAAAGTTTATCAGATGGACCCTGGCAACAGCAACGAGGCGCTGCGCGAAGTGGCGCTGGACATTGCCGAAGGCGCCGACATGGTGATGGTCAAGCCCGGTATGCCGTACCTGGACATTGTGCGCCGCGTCAAGGACGAGTTCCGCGTACCCACGTTTGTCTATCAAGTGTCGGGCGAATACGCCATGCTCAAAGCTGCCGCGCAAAACGGCTGGCTTGACCACGATGCCGTCATGCTGGAGAGTCTGCTGGCGTTCAAGCGTGCCGGGGCCGACGGTATTCTGACTTACTTCTCGCGTGATGCCGCCAGATTGCTTCAAACTAAATAGCTGCTAGCACATACTGAACAAGGGCTAGAAGCACTTTTTATACAAAATTTGGCAGATGCGTTTTTTCCACATTAACGGCAGCCAAGTCACCGAACTGAGCGCGCAACCATGGGCGCAGCTACGTCTTCCCGCCAGCGGATACCTCTGGCTGAGCTGCCCCCGCGCTGAGTTTGAACAGCACCAAGCCGTGCTGCAAGCGACGCTGCAACGCTTGTGCGCGCTGCAACTGGTTGACTTGCACGTGTCGGATTTGCTCAACGCACACCTGCCCTCGCGCTACGACTTCACCTCGCTCTACGACCTGCTGGTGTTCCATCGACTGACCACCGCCACCAGCGGTTCAGAGGTGCCACCCGCCAATCGCACGACGCATCGTGGCGGGCCGCCGGTGCTGCACCACATTGACACCAGCCCGGTCGGATTTGTCGTGCTGGACCGCCTGCTGCTCACGGTGCACCCGCAAGACTGCGCGCTGCGTGACAGCTACGCACAGCGCCTGCTGGCATCGGGCAACCCGGCCCCAAGCGCCGATGCCTCCGCTGTGCCCGACGCACGCTCCACCGGTGCGCGCGGCGTACCCAGCAGCCCGGCCGATCTGATGCTGCGGCTGGTCAACCACATGGTTGATGGCTTTTTGGCGCTGCGCCGCGAGCTCAGCCACCAGTTGGACCATTGGCAGGCCGAACTGCTCAACCCAAAAACCCGCTTTGCCAACTGGAACATGATGCTGGCAGCGCGCCAGTCACTGCACCAGATTGACGAGGTGTGCGAGGACCAGCGCAGCGCCATCCAGGACTGGATCGAGGCGCTAAAGGGCTGGCCCGACAGCGACCCGCAAAGCAGCCAGCACGAGCGCGACCTGCTGCACGTGCGCAGCCGCGACGTGCTGGAACATATTGAGCGCGTGGTGCATCACGTGCGCCAGTTGGAGCAGAGTGCCGAAACCGCGGTGCAAATTCACTTCAATGCACAAAGCCATCGCACCAACGAAATCATGCGCACGCTCACGGTGCTGACGGCGGTGTTTTTGCCGTTGAACCTGATCGCCGGTATTTTTGGCATGAACTTCGAGTTCATCCCGCTACTGCATCGCTCCAACGGCTTCTGGCTGGCCATGAGCGCGATGGCGCTGATCGCCACCGGCCTGGTACTGTTTTTCTGGCGCAAGCGCTATCTGGAACGAACCGCGCGGTGAATTTATATTCTGAAACTTGCGGGACAGATCTTTAGCTCTGTCCCCAACTGATTAAAACCTTGCGGGACAGATCTTTAGCTCTGCCCCGAACTGACTAATTAGCCTCTAACCCAATCAAAATGAGCGCAAGTTGCTATGGATTTCAAACCACTGATCACCTTGTTGGCAATCGTCAACCCGCTCGCCATCGTGCCGTTTTTCATCCACTACACGCAAGACTTTTCTGCCGGACAACGGCGCCGCACGATCTGGATCGCGTCGTTCAGCACCTTTGTCGTGATCGCCACCTGTGCCCTGATTGGTCTGCACATTCTTCAATTTTTCGGCATCTCGCTGGCCAGCTTTCAGGTCGGCGGCGGGATGCTGCTGCTGACCTCGGCGCTAGCTATGTTGAACGCGCAACCGGCTGAAGCCAGGTCGAACGCAGAAGAAATGCACGACGCCGCTGCGCGCGCCAGCATTGCGGTGGTGCCGCTGACCATCCCGCTGCTGACCGGCCCGGCGACCATGTCAACGGTGGTCATTTACGCCGAAAAAGCCAAGAACTTCTGGCAGTTGAGCACGCTGGTGGGCTATGGCGTGGTGGTGGCACTGGCCACGGCAATTTGCTTTTCGCTGGCCGAGCCAATTGCCCGCAGCCTGGGCAAAACCGGCATTAACGTCATGACGCGGTTGATGGGGTTGATATTGGCAGCGCTGTCAGTCGAAGTGATGTCCGACGGCCTGGTCAAACTGTTTCCGGTGCTGGGCCGTTAGCTCGTGATAACCACATTGGCGGAAGCGGTGAGGTTCGAACTCACGAACGTCGTAAAACGTTGCCGGTTTTCAAGACCGGTGCAATCGACCACTCTGCCACGCTTCCGCAAGGCGCGCATTTTAGTGCAGTGTTGCACGCCATCCAGCATTTATAGCCGCGTCTTTTCGTCCCTGGCGTTGTTGCAAATCCGCGCGATACCTGCCGGTATCGCTGTGGTTGGCGCCTAGCCAGAGCCAAAAATCCATCGGTTTTCAATGTGCCGTCAAGCATGCAACACTGCACTAGCGCGCCATGGTCTTATGATTGCGCCCTGCCAACGCCCATTCCATTGCCTCACCATCCACTGTTTATGACCACCAGCAAAGAAAGCCATCGCCAGTTTTCTCGGGTCCCTTTCAGCACCGCCGTCACGCTGCATCTGGACCACCAGACGCACCAGGTCCGCCTGCTGGACATCGCACTCAAGGGTGCGCTGGTGCAAACCACCGAGAACGAAAACCTGCAACTGGGACAACCCTGTCGCTTGTTGCTGCCATTGACCGGTGGCGGTCAAGCGATCGAAATGAACGGGCGCATCGCCCACCTGGAAGAGCGCAACGTCGGCGTGCGCTGCGAACACATCGAACTGGCCAGCCTGACGTTGCTGCGCCGTTTGCTGGAGCTCAACACCGGCGACGCCGACACCATGGACCGCGAACTGTCCCAGCTTTTTGCGGCGGGCAAGAAGGTTAAGTGAACCCATTGTGGGTCAGACCACTCGCGCAGCGACGTGCTCTGACACCAACTATTCGAGGATTTGTGGGTCAGACCACTCGCGCAGCGATGTGCTCTGACCCCAACTGATTAGAGCTGCGGCTTCACCCACCCAGTAACCCGTGTGTCTTGAGCTCGACGCGCAACTGGGCAGCCGACTCAAACACCACACCGTGCCAGCCCAACGCCTGCGCCGCCTGCACATTCGTGACCAGGTCGTCGATCAACAGCGTGCGCCCGGGCACCAGCGCATGACGAAGCTGCAGCAGTTGGTAAATAGCCGGCTCGGGTTTGATGAATCCGACATCGGCAGAAAAAATACCGCCGTCAAAACAATCAAAAAAATCGTGCTGCTGCAACAGGTAGCGGGCGTAGGGCTGCGGCATATTGGACAGGTAGTACAAGCCCTTCACCGGCCCCCTGCCCTGGCCCACCAGGCGAAGGACATGCAGCGCGCGCAGCAGCGCCACGCTGTCTGACAAGGGTGTCAACGCGGCACCAATACCCCGCACCAGCGCGTGCAACGGTCCGGCGGGCAGGTTCAGGCGCGCCGCCGTATCGGCCACCACCTCAGGCAACGTCAGCGCGCCGCGGTCAAACGCGAGCCAGTTCGGATCGCCA
The DNA here is from genome assembly GCA_028711355.1 of Rhodoferax sp. Lineage (GTDB taxonomy): Bacteria > Pseudomonadota > Gammaproteobacteria > Burkholderiales > Burkholderiaceae_C > Rhodoferax. The sequence continues at coordinate 13,977 of JAQTSL010000005.1, read as the reverse complement.
AAGACTTGCTGTGCCAGGGTAACGGCCTCCGGTTCACCTGCCAAGCGCTCTGGAAAGTAGTGCCGCAGCAAGCGCGCCGGTTGCCAGCTCAGCAGCACCGCGCCCAGATCAAAAACGACGTTCATCGGACTCACTTGACACAACGCAACAGCCGGATGTCTTCCAGCAAACTGTCGTCGCGCGCCAGTTGCAGCAGGCGCGGCAAGGTGCCGGTCTTGTGCGCCACCCAGCGGCCTTGGCCCACTGGCTGCCAGTGCTGACGCACCAGCTCGGGCAGTTGTTCCGCGCGTGCCAGCAGGTAACACGCGCGCCCAGCCACGTTGGGCAGGTCTTGTGCACGGGCGATGCTGCGAGTCGGCCAACCGGTATAGAGCGCCAACTCGCGTGCCGTGGTTGGGTCCAGCGCCAGCACCAGCACCTCGGCAACGGGCTGGGCGCGCAGTTGCCGCGCTGCGTTGTAAGCCAGGCTTTTTTCGCGATACGTCAGGGTCAGCGTGACCGTCAGAAAACCATACAACAAGGCCACCGACAACACTGGCCATACCAGCACGCGCCGCAGCGCCAGCGCTACCCGGCGCGCCAGCAGCAGCGCCAGCACCCAGACCCCGGCCAGCGTCGTCAGTCCGAGCGGCCACGCCACCGACAGCGCACACGCCAGTGTGAGCGCGAGCAACAACGCGCTCATGACCCATTGCACCGCTCGCAGCCCGGGCCAGGTCGAATCGGCCAGCCAGCGTTCAGCCAGGTCACGCGCGCAAAAAATGGCAATAAACGGGTAGATGATCACGGTGTAGTAGTCGAGCTGAAAGCTGGACCAGGAAAACAGCACAAACGTTACACCAAAGCTGCCCAACAAAAAAACCGTCGTGGCGCGTTGCTCGGGCGTGCGCTGGCCAAATATCCGCCATTCCCGTATCACCGCCAACGCAGCCACCCCCACCCAGGGTAAGAACGCCCACAAAAAAACCCCTGCAAAGAAATAAGGGGTGCCCCCCGGGTTGGTGATCGGGCCGCTGTTAAAAAAACGGCCAAACTGGCTGTCCCACAAAAAGAATCGGATGCCCGACACCCCGGTGCGCCCCGACACGAGTTTGTCTGGATGCGCGTCAAACTGGGCATACAAAGCCCACAACTCGGGGCCACTTAACAACAATGCCAGCAGTAGCGCCAGCCACCAGCGCCAATGCCAGAAATTGGCCAAGCGACGCTGCGTCAGCCATAGAACCACAAAACCTGATGTGATAGTGACCAGAGTGAACAAGCCTTTGGTCATCAACGCCAACGCGGCAAACAACGCCCCCCACCACAGGTCGCGCAACCGCCCATGCTGGTCCAACCGCCACCAGTGCAACGTGGCACTCATGATGCAGCCCAGCAGGTAGGCCTCGGCCTTGATGCCGTTGGCGTTGTCCATGATCTGGAACACCGACAAGTAGATCAGCAGCGCCAGCCAGGCGGTAAGCTCGGCGTGCGGGCCGCTGTCGAGTTCTCGGGTCAGTCGCCAGGTGGACCAGCCACCGAGCAGCACAAACAACAGCCCCGGCAAAACGTACGCGGGCGCGTTCACCCCCAGCAACCAGAATGACGCGGCGGTCACCCAAAATGGAAAGTGCGGTTTGTCCAGCCAATCTGCGCCGTCAAGCACCAGTCGCACCCAGTCGCCACTTTGCACCATGTGCTGCGACAGCGCTGCGTAGGTGACCGAGTCGCCCGCGTTGATGATGGGCGTGACAAGGCCCAACGCCAGCACCCCCACCAATCCCAGGCACAGGGTGCGCAGCAGATGGATCAATTGACGTTGATCTGTCACTGTGAAATATGGTCCAAAACGCGGGTGATCACGTAAGCAGGTGGTTGTCATGCCGGACTCGATCCGGCAGCCATGGATTGCGGATCTGGGCCTGCCCCGGACCTGATCCGGGGTCCGCAATGACAGCTACTTTTCATGCCAGGGGCTAGATTTGCTGCAACAAAGTTAACGGCGCAAACGTGCAATCAAGCCGGCGCTGGAAGCGTCCAGTGCGTTGACGTCACCACTGGACAGCCGCTGCGCGACATCCTTGGCCAGCAGCTTGCCCAGCTCAACACCCCACTGGTCAAAACTGTTGATGCCCCACAGGCTGCCAGACACAAACACACGGTGCTCCTGCAAGGCAATCAGCGCGCCCAGGCTGGTCGGGCTCAGGTCATCCAGCAACAAGAAGGTGCTAGGCCGGTTGCCGGTGAAATGTTTATGCCCGCCTTGATCTGATTGACCCAACATCAGCGCCTGCGCCTGCGCCACCGCGTTGGCCAGCAGCAGCTCGTGGTGACCGCTCAAGTGATGGCGCGGCGTTTTCACCGCAACAAACTCCACCGGCACCACATCGGTGCCCTGGTGCAGCATCTGAAAATACGCGTGCTGGCCGTTGGTGCCCGGTTCGCCCCAGACCACCGGCGCCGTGGCAAATGGCAGCGCCACACCGCTGGCATCGACCCGTTTGCCGTTGCTTTCCATTTCCAACTGTTGCAGGTACGCCGGGTAGCGCTTCAAATCGCTGTGGTACGGTGCCACCGAACGGCTGGTAAAGCCATGAAAATTGCGGTACCAGACGTCTAGCAGCCCCAAGCGCACCGGCAGGTTGCGCGCCAGCGGCGCACTGCGAAAGTGTTCATCCATATCGTGCGCACCGGCCAGAAATTGCCTGAACCCGTGCGCGCCTATGGCAATCGCCAACGGCAAGCCAATCGCCGACCAGACCGAATAGCGCCCGCCGACCCAGTCCCAAAAACCAAAGGTGGTGCTGATGCCAAACGCGTTGGCTGCGGCCACGTTGGTGGTCAGCGCGGCAAAGTGGCGGGCAATATCAGTACCACCTTGTGCCTCAAACCAGGCCTTGGCGCTGTGCGCGTTGGTCATGGTCTCAATCGTGGTAAAGGTCTTGCTGGCGATCAAAAACAGCGTGCTGTGCGGTTTGACCCGGCGCAGCACGGCAGCCAGTTCGTGACCATCGACATTGGAGACAAAGTGAACACGTTTGCCAGGAATCACCCACGCGTCCAGTGCCAGCACCGCCATTTGCGGCCCGAGGTCCGAACCACCAATGCCGATGTTGACCACATCAGTGATGCCGTCGTCGGCACGCACTTGCTCGGCAAAGCTCAGCATGGCAGCCAGCGTAGCGTGCACCGCAGCCAGTTCAGGCGCTACATTTTGGAGAGCTTGTCGCGCTTGCTGCATAAGCGCTAACGGCGGATTTCTTAATAACCAATGCATCACCTGCCGACCTTCGGTGGTGTTGATGGTCTGGCCAGCAAACATCGCATCACGGTGCTCGGCCAGCCCGCTCTGGCGCGCCAGCTCCAGCAGCAATTGTTCGGTGGCGGCGTCGATCCGGTTTTTGGACAAGTCGGCAAACACATGCGGCGCACTTTGGCTGAAGGCCTCAAAGCGGGCGGGGTCAGCGGCAAAAGCACTGCGGACATCGAAGGCACGGCCAGTGGCCTCAAACGCGGCGTGCAGTTGGCCCCAGGCCGGGGTATGGTCACAGCGGGTACGGTTCATGTAAATTCCTCTTCAAGCAGTTTGCAACAACAAGTCAAGCTTGCCGGCATCGGCACAAAACGCGCGAATGCCCTCAGCCAGCTTCTCGGTCGCCATGGCATCCTGGTTCAGCGCAAAGCGGAAACTCATTTCGTCATACTTCAGACGCGGCAAATCCAAGGCTTGCGCCGCCTGCGCATCCAGCGCTTTAACCAGCGGGGCTTTGCTGGCTTCCAGTTGGGCCAGCAGCTCCGGACTAATGGTCAGCAGGTCGCAACCGGCCAGCGCGGTGATCTGACCGACATTGCGAAAGCTCGCCCCCATGATTTCGGTCTGGATGCCAAACTTTTTGTAGTAGTTAAAGATCTGCGTGACCAACTGCACGCCCGGGTCATTGCACCCCGTACGCTCGGCCTCCACCCAAGTGGCCCCCGCCGCTTTCTTGAACCAGTCGTAAATACGACCCACAAAAGGCGAGATCAGTTGCACCTTGGCCTGACCGCACAGGACGGCCTGGCAAGGTGAGAACAGCAGCGTCAGGTTGGTTTGGATACCCTGGCGCTCCAGCTCAGCGGCGGCCTGGATGCCTTCCCAGGTAGCAGCCACTTTGATCAGCACCCGGTCGATGCGGATACCTTGCGCCTGGTACAGCTCAATCAGGCGCTGCGCCCGCGTGACGGTGGCGCTGGCGTTAAAGCTCAGGCGCGCATCGACCTCGGTTGAGACGCGCCCGGGGACGATGGACAAAATCTCACAGCCAAAACGCACCAGCAGCCGGTCGGTCAGCTCATCGAGTGCGCGGCCCCGGTAAGCGGCAACCGTTTCCTCCAGCAGCGAGCGGTACGCGGGCCTTTGCACCGCTTTGAGGATCAGCGACGGGTTGGTGGTTGCATCCTGCGGCTGAAAGGCTTCAATCTGCCTGAAGTCGCCGGTATCGGCCACCACGGTGGTGAATTGTTTGAGGGCATCGAGTTGGTTCATATCGCCATTATCAAACCTGGCAGCGGCCGCCAGCACGCCGCGGTTACATGATTTATTGTTTTTTGTGAAACTAAGTTACATTACAGCGGTTTTTGACCTTGCCAATTCAACCCCCTTCTGATGATCTTCCCATGAGTTTTGACCTTGTTCTGTTTGGTGGCACCGGTGACCTGTGTTGGCGCAAACTGATGCCGGCGCTGTTTCAGGCGTTCAAACACGGCACACTGCCTGACGGCGCACGCATCATCGGGGTGGGTCGTGACGACCTGAGCGACGAACGCTACCGCGCCCAGATTCAGGCGCGCTTTAGCGAAGTAGATTTGGCCAAACGCCCCAGCCCGCAAGAGTTTGAGCGCTTTTCTGCGCTGCTGGAATTTGTCAGCATGGATTTATCCAGGCCTGAACATTACGCCTACCTGCAAGGCAAACTGGCGCAGCGCCAGGTTGACACCGTGGTGATGTACCTGGCCACCGCACCGACGCTGTTTGCCACCATTGCCGAGCAGCTCGCCGCCGCGGGTCTGAACACCCCGCAAACCCGGGTGGTGCTGGAAAAACCGCTGGGCCACGACCTGGCCAGCAACCGCGCCATCAACTCCACCGTGGGCCAGGTGTTTACCGAGCACCAGATTTACCGCATTGACCATTACCTGGGCAAACCGTCGGTGCAAAACCTGTTTGCGCTGCGTTTTGGCAACGCGCTGTTTGAACCACTGTGGCGGCGCGAGCACATTGCCAACATCCAGATCACCATCGCCGAGGAATTGGGGGTGGAAAAGCGTGGTGGCTTTTACGAGACCACCGGCGCGCTGCGCGACATGGTGCAAAACCATGCATTGCAATTGTTGTGCGCGATCGCCATGGAGCCGCCGGTCAACGCGCACGCCGACGCGATTCGCGACGAAAAGCTGAAAGTCTTGCGCTCGCTCAAGCCCTGGGCGGCGGCAGCGCTGACGCAGGATGTGATTCGTGGCCAGTACGGCGCTGGCAATATCACCGGCACGCCGGTATTGGCGTACCGCGAGGAGCTGGGTGTGAGCCCCACCAGCAACACCGAAACCTTTGTCGCGCTGCGCGCCGAAATATCGAACTGGCGCTGGGCCGGCGTGCCGTTTTATATTCGCACCGGCAAACGTCTGGCTGGGCGCGACGCGCGCATTGTGGTCAACTTTCGCCCGACGCCGCATGCCATTTTCAACAGCCAGATCGGCTTGGCCAACCGGCTGGTGATCAACCTCCAGCCCAAGGATGGGCTGGAGCTGCACCTGCTGGCGCAAGGCCAGGACAACCGCAAAAACTCGCACACCTTGTCACCGGTGCAACTGGACCTGGACTTTGACAAACGTTTTGGCATGGAGCGCGTCGGCGCCTACGAGCGGCTGCTGTTGGACGTGATCGAAGGTCGCTTAAACCTGTTTGTGCGCAGCGACGAACAAGAGGAAGCTTGGCGTTGGGTCGAACCGATCCTGACCCACTGGCAAGCTGACACGCAAGGCCCGCGCCTCTACGCTGCTGGCACCTGGGGCCCCAGCGCCACCAGTGCCATGATTGCGCGCGACGGCTTTTGCTGGAGCGAAGAGTGTTAATACGCCCCCACGCTTGTCACTTCGTGTACTACGCTGTACACGACTGCGCCAGCCATGCTTGACCGCATCAAAGCCTGCCTGCCTTCGCTGGCACCCGCCGAACAGCGCGTGGCCAAGCTGGTGCTGGCCGACCCCCGCGTTTTTGCCCTGACACCGGTGAGCGAGTTGGCTGACCGCGCGCACGTCAGCAAGCCCACCGTGGTGCGCTTTTGCCGCAGTGTCGGCTACGACGGTCTGAGCGACTTCAAGCTCAAGCTGGCCGGCAGCGTCAGTGAGGGCGTACCTTTTATCCACCGCAGCGTCGATGTTGATGACAAGACCAGCGACATCATGGTCAAGGTCATCGACAACACGGTGGCAGCGTTTCTGAAATACCGCAACGATGCGTCCGCGGGTGCCATCGACAGGGCAGTCGATGCGCTGGTACGCGCTTACAAGGCGGGACGACGCATCGAATTTTTTGGCGTCGGTAACTCGGGCGTGGTGGCGCAGGACGCACAGCACAAGTTTTTCCGGTTGGGCATCAACGGCGTGGCCTATAGCGACGGCCATATGCAGGTGATGAGCGCGTCGCTGTTGCAACCCGGCGACTGCGTGCTGGTGATCAGCAACTCGGGGCGCACCCGCGATTTGATGGATTCGTGCGACATTGCCCGCAAAAACGGCGCCACCACCATCGTCATTACCGCCAGTGGCTCGCCACTGGCCAGCGCTGGTCACATCCACCTGGCAGCCGACCACCCCGAAGGCTATGACCGCTACAGCCCGATGGTGTCGCGCCTGCTGCACCTGATGATCATCGACATCCTGGCCACCTGCGTGGCATTGCGTATCGGCGGCGACAAGCTGCAACCGCTGCTGCGCGAGATGAAGAATAACCTGCGCAGCAAGCGCTACGCCTGAGTTTTGTTTGATTGGCGATGTGCCAGCCAGCGCAGTCGGACGGGTGCGATTCAAAGTGATGTGGGAATCAGTAGGACATCGACGCACGGCAGGGCGACTGGGTCAGGCGCATGCGGTTTTGGGGCGAAAGCACGCGCGAAACGGAAGCCTGATTACGCCAGCACCTTCAGGCGCACGCATTTCGCCCCAAAGCCCGGTCACCTGACCCAATCACCCTGCCTGACCGGTGTTCGGTTTCACAGACTTTGAAGCAAAACAGGCTGTAGCCCCTATTCATCAAGTGCTACTAGCTATGAAAATTGATCACCATCGGCGCTTTGTCTTTGCCCCCATGCAGTTCCAGATAGCCTTGAGGCGTGGTGATTGGGTTAGGTGACCGGGCTTTGGGGGCAAATGCGCGCGCCGACAAACGCTGGCGTGCTGATGCCTCAACCCCGTGCGTGCTTTGCCCCCAAAACCGCATGCACCTGACCCAGTCGCCACGCCGTGCGTGGACACCGCCTGTTTCAGCAATGGACTAACTCCGAATGGCTTCACCTCAAAAGTTGGATGTCAGGTGTGCACACCAGAAGTTTGCGAATTCCCACATCACTTTGAATCACACCCCAGTCGGACTAATTGCTTGCCACGGAGGCGCGACGTCTGGTACCGGCAATGTGATCGTCCCAACAGGTATAGTTGAGCCCATTGTTTTTTGTCGCCTAGGGAGCAGTGTCTTTGCAATCAAAAAGAGAACATATTTATGGCTAAAGGCATGATATTGGCCGCCGGGCAGGGTACCCGCGTTCGGCCGCTGACCAAAGATTTACCCAAACCGATGGTCCCGATTTTGGGCAAACCGGTGATGGAATACCTGATCGAACACCTGGCCAACTATGGCGTGAACCAGATCATGGTCAACGTGGCGCACAACCACCACAAGATTGAGCAATATTTTGGCGACGGCCACCGCTGGGGCGTGGAGATCGGCTACGCCTACGAAGGCGCGCTGGACCAGGGCGAAATCGTCCCCAGGCCACTGGGCTCAGCCGGTGGCATGCGCCGCATCCAGGATTTCAGCGGTTTTTTTGACGAGACCACATTGGTGCTGTGCGGCGACGCGATCATCGACCTGGACATCGGCGCGGCGCTGCACGAGCACAAAACCCAGGGTGCACTGGCCAGCGTTGTCACGCTCGATGTACCGCTGGAAGAAGTGCAGAACTACGGCATCGTGGTAGCTAACGCCTTGGGGCAAATTGAATCGTTCCAGGAAAAGCCCAAGCCCGAAGAGGCCCGCTCCACTGCCGCCAGCACCGGCATCTATATTTTTGAGCCCGAGGTGATCGAACTGATCCCACCGCGCCAGGTCTATGACATCGGCTCCCAACTGTTTCCGCAACTGGTCGAACAGCATCGGCCGTTTTTTGCGCAAAAGCGTTTCTTCAACTGGATCGACATCGGCCGCGTCAGCGACTACTGGACGGTGCTGCAGCGCGTGCTGCGCGGTGAAGTGGCGCAGATGAATATGCCTGGGCGCGAGGTCAAACCCGGCATCCGGGTTGGTCTGAACACGCGCATTGCGTGGGATGAGGTCACCATCGAAGGCCCGGTCTATATTGGTTCAAGCGTGCGCATCGAACCCGGTGCGCGCATCATCGGCCCGAGCTGGATCGGCCATGGCAGCCACATCCGCAGTGGCGCCACGGTAGAGCGCAGCATCTTGTTTGAATACACCCGTATCGCCGCCGACATGCGTTTTAGCGAAATGATCGTGTCACCCACTTACTGTGTGGACCGCACCGGCCACACGCTTTACCGCGGTGATGAAACCGCCCAACTGCGCTGGGGCGACGCCCGCGCCTGAACACCTTTAACTCTTTGCTCCCCACCATGTCTGATGATCATCCCCCCGTCTTGCTACAGCCAGTCATTTTGTCGGGCGGCTCCGGCACCCGGCTGTGGCCACTGTCGCGCGAAAAATACCCCAAACAACTGCTCAGCCTAATGGGGCACGACTCGCTGTTGCAGGCCACCGTGCGCCGGGTCGAGGGCATCGCCGGGGTGGCGCTCACGCGCCCCATGGTGGTATGCAACGAGGAATACCGTTTTGTCATTGCTGAGCAGTTGCGCCAGCTCAATCAGACGGGCCCGATCGTGCTTGAGCCTTGTGGCAGAAATACGGCACCAGCACTTACCATTGCTGCGCTGGAAGCTATTAAAACAGGTGCAGATCCGGTGCTGCTGGTGATGCCCGCCGACCACGTCATCACCGACGTAGCGGCGTTTCAGGCCGCCGTCAGCCAGGGCGCCGAGCTGGCCGAGGGCGGCGCCCTGGTGACCTTTGGCATCACGCCCGACGCACCCGAAACCGGCTACGGCTACATCCAGGCGCGCGCCGCCATGGATGCCACTGGCAAGCTGGGTGCGGCGCGGCTGATTGCGCGCTTTGTTGAAAAACCCGACCTGGCCACCGCGCAGGGCTACCTGGATGCGGGCAACTACCTGTGGAACAGTGGCCTGTTTATGCTGCGTGCCTCGGTCTGGCTGGCCACGCTGCGTCAATGCCGCGCCGACATCCTGACGGCATGCCAGAGCGCCTGGCAGGCCGGGCATACCGATGGCGATTTTGTCCGCGTGGGCAAGGACGCTTTTGCCGCCTGCCCGAGCGACTCGATCGATTACGCCGTGATGGAGCGGCTGGCTGGCCCCAAGGCCACTGCGGGCCTGCCCCCCGGCGTGGTGCTGCCGTTGAGCGCCGGCTGGTCTGACGTGGGCGCTTGGGACGCGCTGTGGCAAGTGCTGCCCAAGGATGCCAGCGGCAACGTGGCGCAAGGCGACGTGCTGCTACAGGGTTGTGAAAACACGCTGGCGCTGTCCGACGGCCGCCTGGTGGCATGCGTGGGGGTGCGTGATCTGGTGGTGGTGGAAACCACCGACGCTGTTCTGGTGGCGCACAAAGACCACACGCAAGACGTCAAAAAAATCGTCGATACGCTCAAGGCCAGCGGCCGCAGCGAAGGCAGCATCCACCGCAAGGTGTTCCGGCCCTGGGGCTCATACGACGGCGTCGATGCCGGTGAGCGCTTTCAGGTCAAGCGCATCGTGGTCAACCCGGGCGGCACGCTGAGTTTGCAAATGCACCACCACCGCGCCGAGCACTGGATTGTGGTCAGTGGTACGGCCCGGGTGACCAAGGGTGACGAAACGTTTTTGCTGTCAGAGAACGAGTCCACCTTTATCCCGCTGGGTACCACGCACCGGCTGGAAAACCCGGGTCGGGTGCCGCTGGAAATGATCGAGGTGCAGTCTGGCAGCTACCTGGGCGAAGATGATATCGTGCGCTTTGAAGACGTTTACGGGCGTTAAGGATTCGCCAAGGCTTATAAAAAAACAGCCTCCAGCCCGTGTGCTGCAAGCACAAGCAGCTATTGAACTGATATCAAATAGCCAGCCGTTTGCAGATCTCCAGCACCGCTGCGCTCTGGTTCATGCTGTAGAAATGCAGGCCCGGTGCGCCCCCGGCGCGCAACTGGTCGCACAAGTCGGTCACCACGTCCAGCCCAAAAGCCTTGATCGACGCAGCATCATCACCGAAGCTCTGTAGCCGCAGCCGGATCCAGCGCGGAATCTCGGCGCCGCAGGCATCGCTGAAGCGCATCAATTGCGACGAGCTTGAAATCGGCATGATGCCCGGCACCACCGGCACCTGCACGCCCAGCGCGTCCACCTCTTGCACAAACCTGAAGTAAGCGTCGGGGTTGAAAAAATACTGCGTGATGGCCGAATTGGCACCGGCCTGCACCTTGCTGGCAAAGGCCTGCAAATCCGCCTCGGGCGACTTGGCTTGCGGGTGCATCTCGGGGTAGGCCGCCACCTCGATCTGAAAGTCGTCACCGGTTTCGGCGCGGATGAAGGCCACCAGGTCGCTGGCGTAATGAAACTCGCCGCCGGTGCCAAAGCCGCTGGGCAGATCGCCGCGCAGCGCCACCAGGCGGCGTACCCCCATCGCTTTGAGCGTGGCCAGTTGCTCGCGCACCCGCGTACGGGTCGCACCGATACACGACAGGTGCGACGCCGCAGGCGTACCCTCGGCCAGAATGGCGCTGACGGTGCTGAAGGTGCCTTCTTGCGTGGAGCCGCCCGCGCCAAAGGTGACCGAGCAAAAGTCGGGCTTCAGGGTATAGAGCTGCTGGCGCACTGCGCGCAGCTTTTCCACGCCTTCAGGCGTTTTGGGCGGAAAAAATTCGATACTTACCGGAAAGTTGTTTGTTGCATTCATAGTGATCAGGCTTTGCTTGCCGCCATAAAAAATTCATGGTTGCCGTCACCCCCGGTGAGCGGCGAATCAAACCAGTGCGTCACCGTCAGGCCCAGCGTCGCGCAGGCTTGGCGCAAGCGCTGCTCCACCACCGCGTACATCGCCGCATCTTTGACAATGCCGCCCTTGCCGACCTGACCCGGCTGCAACTCAAACTGCGGCTTGGCCAGCGTCAGCAAGCGGCCACCGATTTTCAGCAGCGGCACCAGCGCGGGTAGCACCAGCGTTTGCGAGATGAAGGACAAGTCCGCCACGATCAGCTCGAACTCGGGTACCAACTCAGCATCAAATTGGCCTCCCGCCCTTGTTTCGTCTGCGCTAGCAGCTATCAAATCAGAGGCAGTCAAGGTGCGCGCATTGACACCTTCCAGGCTCAGCACACGCGCGTCAGATGCCAATTTGGGGTGCAATTGGGCGCTGCCCACGTCAACCCCCACCACACCGCGTGCACCGCGCTGCAACAGGCAGTCGGTAAAACCGCCGGTGCTTTGGCCCACGTCCAGACACTGCCAGCCAGCGACGTCCAAGCCTACTTGCTGCAAGGCCGCCTCCAATTTGAGACCGCCGCGCGACACGTAACGGGCTTCAGCGTCGTCTTGCAACTGCAGCGCGGCATCGTCGGGCACCAGGTCGCCATTTTTGACCACCTTGCGCCATAGCTCACCCTGCTGCCACAGCACGCCGCCCGCGATCAGGCGCTGCGCCTGGCTGCGGGTGCTGGCCAGGCCGCGTTGCACCAGCAGTTGGTCAATACGCATTGGGTGCTTAACGTGAAAAAGCGATGCGGTCATCCCGGGCTCGACCCGGGATACATGAATTCGGGGCCATGGATTGCGGGTCGTGGCCCGCAATGACAACCATTTTTCATGCTTCGGAGTGGCTTCAATGCCATGAGCGTTAGTAACGGTATGTATCGGTTTTATACGGCCCATCGACCGACACGCCGATGTAGGCGGCCTGCGCCGGTGTGAGCTGGCTGAGTTGCGCACCGACTTTTCTCAAGTGCAGGCGCGCCACTTTTTCGTCCAGGTGCTTGGGCAGCACATAGACCTTGCCGACCTTGTAGTCCTTTGACTTGGTGAACAATTCAATTTGCGCGATGGTCTGGTTGGCAAAGCTCGAGCTCATGACAAAACTGGGATGGCCGGTGCCGCAACCCAGATTAACCAAGCGACCCTTGGCCAGCAAGATGATGCGTTTGGACGGGGTCTTGCCTTTGGCCGGAAAAATCACATGGTCCACCTGCGGCTTGATCTCTTCCCACTTGCATTTGGCCAGCGATGCGACGTCGATCTCGTTGTCAAAGTGGCCGATGTTGCAAACAATCGCCTGGTCTTTCATGGCCGCCATGTGGGCGTAGTTGATCACGTTCAAGTTGCCAGTAGCGGTGACGAATATGTCGCACTTGTCGGCAGCGTATTCCATGGTCACGACCTTAAAGCCTTCCATCGCCGCTTGCAGCGCGTTGATCGGGTCAACCTCGGTCACCCACACTTGCGCTGAGAGGGCACGCAGCGCTTGCGCGCAACCCTTGCCCACGTCGCCGTAGCCCGCCACCAGCGCCACCTTGCCGGCGATCATCACATCAGTCGCGCGCTTGATGCCATCGACCAGGCTTTCACGGCAGCCGTACAGGTTGTCAAACTTGCTCTTGGTCACCGAATCATTCACGTTGATGGCGCGCAGCTTCAGGTCGCCCTTGGCGCTCATCTCATTCAAGCGGTGCACACCGGTGGTGGTTTCTTCGGTCACGCCGATGATGTTTTTGAGGCGGCGGCTGTACCAGGTGGGGTCCACCTTGAGCTTGGCCTTGATAGCGGCGTACAAACAGGTTTCTTCTTCGCTGCTGGGCTGGTCGAGCAGCTTGGGGTTCTTTTCTGCGCGGGTGCCCAGGTGCATCAACAGCGTGGCATCACCGCCGTCGTCCAGGATCATGTTGGGGCCTTCGGCCGCGCTACCCTTCTTGCCGCCAAATTCAAAAATGCGATGGGTGTAGTCCCAGTAATCGGTCAACGATTCGCCCTTGACGGCAAACACCGGCGTGCCACCGGCGGCAATGGCGGCGGCGGCGTGGTCTTGGGTTGAGAAGATGTTGCAGGAGGCCCAACGCACCTGCGCGCCCAAAGCATTCAGGGTTTCAATCAGCACGGCGGTCTGGATCGTCATGTGCAAGCTGCCGGTGATACGCGCGCCCTTGAGCGGTTGGGCCTTGGCAAATTCATCGCGAATGGCCACCAGGCCGGGCATTTCGGTCTCGGCAATGTTGAGTTCTTTGCGGCCCCAGGCGGCCAGCGCCAGGTCGGCAATGACGTAGTCGGCAACAGGTGTTGCCGGGGCAGCAGATTTAACGGATTTTTTGATAACAGCGTTCATGGTTCACTCCAGAAATTGACAAAACAACCACGGTGAATGCGCGCGAACCTGAATCAGTCTCACCGCACAAACTACTGTGGGTGAGCGCCGTTGTGAAACGCTGCAGAAGTGCTGCCGCAGCGGGTTCCGAGCCTCACTCAGCACCTGATCGTTTTAGAAAAGGTGTGAGCTGCAACGCTCCTCGGAATGCGACGAATTATAAGGACTTGCAAAACTGGTGTGACCGCATGTCAATCAAAAGACCCGCATGTTGATATAAAAATATCCGCATGTTGCTTTCCTTGGAGGGTTTACAGCAAAACTAGACCTGC
>JAQTSL010000218.1 GCA_028711355.1 Rhodoferax sp. | reverse complement strand
TTCATCACGCATGGCGCTGACATCCGGCACATACTGGACCACATCGGGGTTGACTCGCAGCCCCCGCACGTCGCCCCGGCACACGGACCGCCGCTGTGGGAGGACTGTGATGCGCAGGCGGGTGAGGGCTCCCAAATCGAGCCAGATTGGGATTTGGTGGCACAACCCGCACTGGATTACGAAGTTGACCAGTGCATCAATTGGTGAGTGGGAGAAACGGCGATTGCGCTGCGCTGGCGGGTAGGGCTGCGTGCGCGGCAGATCCAACGCGGACTTTTTGGCTGCTGGCTCGGCGCTGGGCCGCGAGATGCATCCCACCCACATGTCCGAAAACGGCCACTACGCGCCACACTGCTGCGTATCATTCGCCCCATGTCTCCAGCCGCCACGCCCAACACCATGACGACGCCAGCCGCCAGCGACGCCTGCTACCTGGCGCTCAAGGCGCGCGACGCGCGTTTCGACGGGCGCTTTTTCACCGGCGTGACCTCCACTGGCATCTACTGCCGCCCAGTCTGCCGGGTGCGTGCACCACGGCGCGAAAACTGCCTGTTCTTTGCGCTGGCGGCGCAGGCCGAGTCGGCCGGGTTTCGCCCCTGCCTGCGCTGCCGCCCGGAGCTGGCGCCAGCCAGCGCGGCCACTGCCGGGGCCGACGCGCTGCTGCCCTGGTCGACCCAGGATGCGTCCTTCATCCTGGCCCGCCAGGCCGCCAACCTGCTGGACGAGCCGGCCCGGTGGAGCGATGGCGCACCCAGCATGGCCGAGGTGGCCCAGCACCTGGGCGTCAGCGAGCGCCATGTGCGCCGCATTTTTGAGGCCCACTGGGGCGTCTCGCCCCTGCAATACCTGCAGACCCGGCGCCTGCTGATGGCCAAGCGCCTGCTGACCGACACACAACTGCCGGTGGCCCAGGTCGCGGCGCTGAGTGGCTTTTCCAGCGTGCGGCGCTTCAACGCCACGTTTATCGAACACTACCGCCTGCAGCCCCGGCAATTGCGCCAGTCCAGCGCAGAGGGTGCGCCCGCCTCCGACACGACCAGCATCGTGCTCAAGGCCGCGTACCGACCGCCCTACGACGTGGGCGCCATGCTGGGCTTCTTTGCGACCCGCCAGATCGACGGCTTGGAAGCCGTGGATACCGAGCGGCTGACGCTGGCGCGCACCCTGGCGCTAATGGTGGCGGGCAAGACCCACAGCGGCTGGGTGCGGGTGCAGTTTGTGCCCGAGCGCTGCAACGTGGTTTTTCACATCAGCCCCGGCCTGGGCGCCGCCCTGCCCCAGGTGCTGGCTAGAGTGCGTGCCCTGCTCGACCTGGATGCCGAGCCGTCCGCCATCAACACCGCCTTGCAGGCCGACTTTCCCGGCTCCGACGGCCTGCGGGTGCCCGGCTGCCTGGACGGCTTCGAGCTGGGTGTGCGGGCCATCCTGGGCCAGCAGATCACGGTGCGTGCGGCCCGCACGCTGGGAGCGCGCTTGGTGGAGCGCTTTGGCACCGATCTGCCGGACGCAGGCACAGGGCCACGCCGCCTCTTCCCCACGCCACAGGCTTTGTGCCAAGCCAGTGGCGAGGAAATGGGCCAACTGGGCATCGTGCGCCAGCGCCAACGCGCCATCCAGGCCCTGGCACAGGCCATTGCCCACAATGGCCTGGTGCTGCAAGCTGGCGTGGATATTCCCGAAACACTGACCGCTCTGCAGGCCCTGCCCGGCATTGGCCCGTGGACGGCCCACTACATTGCGATGCGCGCCCTGCGCTGGCCCGATGCGTTTGTGGCCGGCGATGTGGCCTTGCAAAAGGCATTGGGTGTGCAGGACGCCGGCAACCCGAAACAGGCGGCCGCGGCAGCCGAGGCAGCCTCACAGCGCTGGAAGCCCTGGCGCAGTTATGCCGTGGTGCGCGCCTGGGCCAGCCTGGCCGACGCGCCCGGGGCTGCGCGCCAGCCCACACCCAACGCCCGAACGATCACCGAATTACTATGATTGTTATAGCTACGTGCGATTATTTAACGGGGGCTAGCGCCTGATTAACCATGAAGTATTCCGACAAAACGGTGCGTTGCACCCTCTTTAGCCCCTGGGGGCCCATGACGCTGGCCGCCCATGACCAGGCCCTGGTCTGGACCGGCTTTGACGGCCAGAAGCACGCGCCCGACACCAGCCAGTGGCCCGTGGCCAACACCCACCCGGTGTTGCGTCTGGCCTGCGACGAGTTGCAGCAGTACTTTGCCGCCGAGCGGCAAACCTTTGATGTGCCGCTGGACCTGGGCAGTGGCACAGAGTTTCAGCAACGGGTGTGGCAGGCGCTGCTGGACATTGCACCGGGTGCCACCACCAGCTATGGCGCCATCAGCGCAGGCATGGGGCAGCCCCGCGCGGTGCGTGCGGTGGGCGGCGCCGTGGGACGCAACCCCATCAGCATCATCGTCCCCTGCCACCGGGTGGTCGGGCGCAATGGCGCGCTGACGGGCTATGCCGGCGGCCTGGGCCGCAAGGTCGCCTTGCTGCAACTCGAAAGCCGCCTGTGAACGCCATAGCAACACCCGTGGTGGCCGCGCCCTCCCAAGCGTGGAAGCTCGACTTCGTGCTGCTGGCCGCCATCTGGGGCGCGTCGTTTTTATTCATGCGCATGGGCGCCCGAGAGCTGGGGGCCTTGCCAACCGCCGGGCTTCGGGTCGCCATTGCCGCGCTTTTCCTACTGCCAATATTGCTGGCGCGCGGCCAGGCGCCGGCCCTGCGCCAGCACTGGAAGCTGACCTTTGTTGTCGGCGTTCTGAATTCGGCCATTCCGTTTGTCTGCTTCAGCTATGCCCTGCTATCGATCACGACCGGCCTGTCGTCCATTCTGAATGCGACGGTGCCGCTGTTCGGCGCCGTCATTGCCTGGCTGTGGCTCAAGGACCGGCCCAACGGCTCGCGCATCCTGGGTTTGCTGATCGGCTTTCTGGGCGTGGCGCTGCTGGCCTGGGACAAGGCCAGTTTCAAACCCGACGCCACGGGCAATGCCACCGGCTGGGCGGTGTTGGCGTGTCTGCTGGCCACGCTGTGCTACGGCATTGCGGCCAGCTTTACCAAGCGCTACCTGTCGGGCCTGCCCTCGTTGGTGTCTGCCACCGGCAGCCAACTGGGTGCCGCCATTGCGCTGATTCCGCTGGCCTGGTGGTTCTGGCCCGACCACGCCGTCACGCTGCAGGCGTGGCTGGCGGTGGTGGCGCTGGGCGTGCTGTGCACCGGAGTGGCCTACATCCTGTATTTCCGTCTGATCGAGCGGGCCGGCCCGGCGCGTGCGCTGTCCGTCACGTTTGGGATACCGGTGTTTGCCGTGTTGTACGGCGTGCTGTTGCTGGGCGAGGTGGTGACGCCATGGATGCTGGTGTGCGCCCTGGTTATCGTGGCCGGAACCAGCCTGTCCACCGGCCTGGTGGCACTGCGCCGCAAGTAGCGGCCTGCGCCCGCGCGCGCCCTCACACTACTGGCGGATCACATCCGCGCCGGGCGGCGGTTTGAACTGGAAGCTTGAGGCCTCCAGCGCGGCGTTGGCTTGGAAGGAGCTGAAACGCAGGCTGGACTTCTGGCCAATGCTGTCCATCATTTCCAGCACCGCCAATTCACCCGAGCGAAATCCCACGCGCACCTCTTGCCGAAATAGCGGTGCGGGTTTTTAACGGTTCGAGGGCCGTTCCAAGGTGCGATACTTGGCCTCATGCGGTTGAATTTCCTTATATGGATGCCTCCCGGATAGCAAGCAGAATTTGCGTTATTTTGTGAAGAAGTCGGTTGCGTCCTTATATTCGGCCTTGTTTGTGGGTGGGTCAGGTTACCCCGACTTTGCACTGGCCCCGATGCATATTCGCTGACGTGCTCCTTTTCTATCCGACGGACTCTTTATGTCCCAGGAAATTCTCTGGTTTAGCTCGCCACCGGTCTGACCTGTTTCACATCACTTCGTTTTTTGCCACCTGCTAGCCTTCCAAGGCTAAAACCATAGTCCTTTCATTTGTCTGTTGCTCGGGTCGTTGCTTTTTCAATCCTGGGCGACTTCAGCATCACGCAGCTTGGGGCCTGATGCTCTTGAAGCCTTTGTCGTAATCCTGTGCTTTGGCTGTCATGGCCCAGATCGTTCTGGCCTGTCGTAACGGCGACCTTGAGCGAGGGCACTGCGGGTGCGGCGACCAAGGTCTATGACGGGAACACCACAGTCAGTGGCATGAGTTTGTCTGCCACGGCGCCCGATAGCGGCGATGTGTTGGTGCTAAGCGGATCTGTCGTTTATGCCAACATGAATGCGGGCACGCAAGTCATCAACGCCACTGCCATCACGCTAACCAGCGCCATGAATGGCACAGTACCTGTTTATACCGCCTGTTTTGCACTATAAATGACCCTCTATGGCACACCGGACAGGCGCAACACGCTTGCGCTTTTGTAGCGGCCAAGGCCGATTCAAGCCTTGAGCTTGCGGTACAGCGTTTGCCGGCTGATGCCCAGTTGCCGTGCCGCTTGCGACATATTGCCACTGCTGCATTGAAGGGCCTGGCGCATGGCTGCATGGGAGAGTTCCTGCAGGTTTTGCACGGGTTTGACGGGCTTGAGGGCCGTCGCTTCAATGGCACGGAGTTCCTGGATCGGCAGCGCTTGGGCCGGTTGCGCCGGTGCCGACAAATCGTCCAGCAAGTCATCGGACAAATGCTGCCAGTCGATACACACCTCGGCTGGATCGAGCATGGCGCAGGCGGTGCGCAGGGCATTGGCATATTGACGCAGGTTGCCGGGCCACGGATGCTGACTCAGGCGCGTCAGCAACTCCGGGGCCACCTGCAGGCTGCGCCCTGGGTTCAGATCAACCAGCAGGCGCTGTGTCAACACAGCGAAATCTGTGCGCGTGCGCAAAGACGGCAATTGCACTGTCAGCCCATTGATGCGGTAATACAAATCACTGCGAAAGTGTCCTTGTTCTGCCGCTTCACGCAGTTTGCAATGGGTGGCACACATCAGCGCAAAGTCAACCGGCACCGCAGGTCCTCCTCCGAGCGGGCTGACCTGGCGCTCTTGCAACACCCGTAGCAACCGCACCTGCATCAGCAGTGGCATATCGCCAATTTCATCCAGAAACAATGTGCCTCCCTGGGCTTCGCGCAGGCGACCCAGGCTGCCATCACGCCGAGCCCCGGTAAATGCCCCGGGCGCATAGCCGAATAATTCAGCTTCGATCAGGTTCTCGGGCACCGCCGCGCAGTTGATCGCCACAAAGGGTTTGCCACGACGCGGCCCGCTGTCATGCACGGCCCGCGCAAACAGCTCTTTGCCGACCCCTGACTCACCCTGAATCAACAGCGGTATCGGTTTGTCGGCCACGCGCCGGGCCTTGTCAGCGGCGCTACGCCAGCGCAAGTCGCCGGTGTCAAGTTGTGCCAACGCGTCGGACTGGCTATCTCGCGCGCCGACTGGCTGCTTGACCTGGGACAGTGTGCCAGGGATCGCGGTTCGATTCACCATTGTGCCGGTGTCTTGTTTGAGTAGCACAAACAACGCCTGACCATCACGCCGATGCACCCGCATGGACTCATCCGGGCGACGCTGGCGCTGCGCAATCAAGGCATTGAGTGGCACATCCAGCAGGCTCTGGAGCTTTGCCGCCCCCACTTCCACCGGCGTCAAACACAGCCACGCCAGACCGGCCCGGTTGCCACCCACCACCCAACCATCACCCGAGATCACCACAATACCTTCGGCTACCGTGCCAATACCCTCGCGCTGCGGATGCAAGTGCAGGCGTATGTGCTGACGATTGGTGGCCGCAATCAGCCGGTTTTCGATCAGACGGGCCGCCATATTGACCAGTCCGTAGGTGTGCGGATGCCCGCTGCGATGGTCGCCGGAGATATCCAGAACCCCCAGCAATTGACCGGTAGCCGACACAATCGGTGCCGCCGTGCAGGTCAGGAACTCGTTGCGTTCCAGAAAATGTTCACCCCCATGAATTTCGATGCTGCCGCCCTCAGCCAGTGCCGTGCCAATGGCATTGGTACCACGGTATTGCTCGTGCCACGAGGCACCGCATGACAGCGCCACCTGTTGCGCACGCTGCAGAAAGTCGGCACGCCCGAGCGTATGCATCAACGTACCGTGCGCATCGGCCAAAACGACCATGCTTTGGCTGCTCTGCACCTGCTCAAACAACACATCCATCACCGGGCGCGAATGCACCAGCAATTCATGACCGCTGGCGATGATGCGGCCCAGCTCGGCCGCGTTGACGTGGTCGGGCTCCGGCAATCGGGCATCGGGCACCAGGCCTGCGGCAGACTGCGCAGCCACGAGCGGGCCACATGGGCGTCAAGCCCCTCGGTCGGGCAACGGCCATATTCAAGTAAATGTTGTCTGGCCTGGCTAAGCGCCAAAGCGGCAGGTGGGGTGCGCAAGTTGTCTCCTGAGC
>JAQTSL010000217.1 GCA_028711355.1 Rhodoferax sp. | reverse complement strand
GGTCATTCAAGCTGAGGGTCAATTGCTATCAAGCCGATAGCTGGTGGTGCCCTGCGAATCAGGGTTAAGGGGTTCCATTATCGTTGATCCAGAGCGGCCAACGCAAAAGCCTGATAACTTGGTTCAGGCCTTGGGCAGCGTCACGCCGGTCTGGCCCTGGTATTTGCCGCCACGATCTTTGTAGCTGGTCTCACAAACGTCGTCTTTGTGGCTTTCGAAAAACAGCACTTGCGCACAGCCTTCGCCCGCATAAATCTTGGCCGGCAGCGGTGTCGTGTTGGAAAATTCCAGCGTCACATAGCCTTCCCACTCGGGCTCAAACGGCGTCACGTTGACGATGATGCCGCAGCGCGCGTAGGTGCTTTTCCCCAGGCAGACGGTCAGCACGTTGCGTGGAATGCGAAAGTATTCAACGGTACGTGCCAGCGCGAAGCTGTTGGGCGGAATGATGCAAACCTCTTCATTGAAGTCAACAAAGCTTTTTTCGTCAAAGTTTTTTGGGTCCACCACCGTGCTGTGAATGTTGGTAAACACCTTGAATTCAGGCGCGCAGCGGATGTCGTAACCGTAACTGCTGGTACCGTAGCTGATGATTTTGTGGCCGTCACGCTGACGAATCTGAGCGGGCTCGAACGGCTCAATCATGCCATGCTGCTGGGCCATGCGGCGAATCCACTTGTCGCTTTTGATGCTCATGGGGTTGGGGCTCCTGGTGCGGTGGCGGGATTGTAAGCAGCGATAATCGCGCCCATGCAAAAATTTAGCCCCCCCCCTCTGATCTTGCTGTGGCGTCCGATTCTGGCCATGATGGTCGTCATTGTTTCGTCTAATTACCTGGTGCAATTCCCGCTCAACGACTGGTTGACCTGGGGCGCCTTTACCTTCCCGGTGGCCTTCTTGGTGACCGACCTGACCAACCGGGCGGTCGGCGCGTCGGCCGCGCGGCGCGTGGCCTGGACCGGCTTTGCGATTGCCGTGCTGGTGTCGCTGACGTTGGCACCGTGGCGCATTGCGGTCGCGTCTGGCGTGGCGTTTATCGTCGGCCAACTGCTCGACATCGTCGCCTTCAACAAGCTGCGCGCCATGAGCTGGTGGAAGGCACCGCTGATCGGATCGATCGTCGCCTCGGTGGTTGACACCGGCATCTTCTTCTTTTTGGCGTTCTACGGCTCGGACATGAACTGGCTGACGCTGGCCGCCGGTGACCTGAGCATCAAGTGGCTGATGGCCGCCGTGCTGCTGGCGCCCTACCGGGCGATGCTGCCGCGCCTGCAACTGTGGGTGCCGATGCACTGAGGTGTGTTGGTTTTTACTTCTGCCAGCGCTTTTAACCGAGAAAATCGATTAGGGCAAAGCTGGATGGCGAGCCGAGTTGCGAGGCCGGGTCGAACACCCGCCGAATGGATTTTCTCGGTTTAACGTGGCCGGTGGTTGTTGAAATTCTTGACTGGTTTGGTCCGCTCAGCCCCGGTTGCGCGCGGTGGCATGCCGCTGTGTTGCGTCAGTAACTGGCCGGGACGCGCGCCCTGCCCGGCGCGCTGCGAAGGGGCCACCACCGGCGTGGAATTCTTGCGCCGCGCGCTTTGGTAACTGCCGTCGGTGGCTGGCTGAAAGGTCGGAATCAGGTGCTGTTTGCCATTGCCAATCAGATCGGCCCGGCCCATGGCCTTGAGTGCTTCACGCAGCAGCGGCCAGTTATTCGGGTCGTGGTAACGCAAAAAAGCCTTGTGCAGGCGGCGGCGCTTGTCCCCGCGCACGATCTCCACGCGTTCGGCGCGGTCGTCACGGTGAATACCCGTGAGCGGGTTCAGGTCGGTGTGGTACATCGCCGTGGCGGTGGCCATCGGGCTGGGGTAGAAGGTTTGCACCTGGTCGGCCCGAAAGCCGTTCCTCTTGAGCCACAGCGCCAAGTTCATCATGTCTTGGTCGCTGGTGCCGGGGTGCGCGGCGATGAAGTACGGAATCAAAAACTGTTTTTTTCCGGCCTCGGCACTGAACTTGTCAAACAGCGCTTTGAATTTGTCATAGCTGCCGATGCCGGGCTTCATCATCTTGCTCAAAGGGCCGGCCTCAGTGTGCTCGGGCGCAATCTTCAGGTAGCCGCCCACATGGTGCTGCACCAGCTCTTTGACGTACTCTGGGCTCTGCACCGCCAGGTCGTAGCGCACACCCGAGCCAATCAGGATTTTTTTGATGCCCTTGAGCGTCCGGCCACGGCGATAAATCGCAATCAGCGGGTCATGGTTGGTGTTCAGGTTCTGGCAGATGCCGGGAAAGACGCAACTGGGTTTGCGACACGCCGCCTCAATCTCGGGGCTTTTGCAGCCCAGCCGGTACATATTGGCGGTGGGGCCGCCCAGGTCGGAGATGGTGCCGGTAAAGCGCTTGACCTTGTCACGGATGTCTTCGATCTCTTTGATGATCGAATCCTCGCTGCGGCTCTGGATGATGCGGCCTTCGTGCTCGGTAATGCTGCAAAAAGTGCAGCCGCCAAAGCAGCCTCGCATGAGGTTGACGCTAAAGCGGATCATCTCCCACGCCGGGATCTTGGTGGCATGGTCGTGGCTGCCGTTTTCATCGGCGTAACTCGGGTGCGGCGCGCGCGCGTAGGGCAGATCAAACACCTGGTCCATCTCAGCCGTGGTCAGCGGAATCGGCGGCGGGTTGAGCCACACGTCGCGCGCCGTCACTCCCGCACCGTGCGCCTGCACCAGCGCGCGGGCGTTGCCGGGGTTGGTTTCCAGATGCAGCACCCGGTTGGCATGGGCGTACAGCACCGGGTCGGCACGGACTTGCTCGTAGCTGGGCAGGCGGATCACGGTACGCTCACGCTGGAGCACGCAGGCCTTGCCAGCACGCGCGGGCAAAGACGGGTTGGCAAAGAAGGTGACGGGCTGAACGCTGGCTTCAACCGGTAACCCGGAATTTACGCCTAATTGGCCTGTAGCGCTTATGGATGTTGCGCTAGCAGCTACTAATTTTGACTCAATTGCGACCTCATCTAATGCGACATCTGGCGACGCAATTTCTTTGGCACAGTTGCCGCCCTGCCGCGCCGCCTGCTCAGCCGTGGTCTGATACGGGTTGATATGCGACTGCACCGCGCCCGGCAGATCGACCTCGGTCGAATCGATCTCAAACCAGCCCAACCGGGTGTCGTCATCGGCGCGGCGCACAAACGCCGTGCCGCGCACATCGGTAACGTGCTCAATCGGCTCGCGCCGCGCCAGCCGGTGCGCAATTTCAACAATGGCGCGCTCGGCGTTGCCGTACAGCAGCAAGTCGCACTTGGCATCCACCACGATGCTGCGGCGCACCTTGTCGCTCCAGTAGTCGTAGTGGGCGATGCGGCGCAGGCTGCCTTCGATGCCGCCCAAAATGATGGGCACGTCTTTGAACGCCTCGCGGCAGCGCTGGCTATAGACAATTGCCGCGCGGTCCGGCCGCTTGCCGCCGACGTCGCCCGGGGTGTAGGCGTCGTCGGTGCGAATTTTGCGATCGGCCGTGTAGCGGTTGATCATGCTGTCCATGTTGCCCGCCGTCACGCCCCAGAACAGATTGGGCTTGCCTAAAACGCCAAACGCCGCTGCGCTGGTCCAATCGGGCTGGGCAATGATGCCAACGCGAAAGCCCTGCTGTTCGAGCATCCGGCCGATCACCGCCATGCCAAAGCTGGGGTGGTCAACGTACGCGTCGCCGGTGACGATGATGATGTCGCAACTATCCCAGCCCAGTTGTTCCATCTCGGCGCGACTGATCGGCAAAAACGGCGCCGTGCCAAAGCGCGCGGCCCAGAACTTGCGGTAGCTCGCCAGCGGTTTGGCCGCACGCGGAAAAAAAGAAACATCAACCAGAGAAGTCATGGCAACAGTTTAAATTGGTGTCAAAGCCACCTCAAAGCAAAAAAAAAGACTGTCATTGCGGACTCCGATCCGCAATCCATGCAGTCCGGATTCACTGGATACCGGGTCGTGGCCCGGTATGACAGCCGATTCATTCACGTTATCCACTGACCTGCCCGGCCTCGATGGCGATGCAGCGCTGGCAACGCGCCGCCAGCGCCTTGTCGTGCGTCACCAGCAGCAGCGTGGTGCCCAGTTCGCGGTTGAGCTCAAGCATCAGCGCCATGATGGTCTCGCCGGTGGCAAAGTCCAGGCTGCCAGTCGGTTCATCGGCCAGCAATACCGCCGGCTGGACGACGAAAGCACGCGCCAGCGCCACGCGCTGCTGCTCGCCGCCCGACAGCACTTTGGGGTAGTGCCCCAGCCGCTGTGACAAACCCACCCGCGCCAGCATTTCGGTGGCGGCGGCACGCGCGTCGCGCCGGTTGGCCAGCTCCAGCGGCAGCATCACGTTTTCCAGCGCGGTCAAATTGCCCAGCAACTGAAAACTCTGAAACACAAAACCGATTTTCTGCGCGCGCAGCGCAGCCCGCGCGTCTTCATCCAGGGCAAACAGGTCCTGACCGGCCAGACGCACCGTGCCCCGGGTCGGCAGATCGAGCCCGGCGATGATCGACAACAGCGTACTTTTGCCGGACCCCGAGGCGCCGACAATTGCCACAGTTTCCCGCTGACTCAGGCGGAAATCAATATCACGCAAAATGTCGAGTGTGCCGGTCGAGTCGGTGACGGACTTGAAGACGTGCTCGACCGAAATAATGCAATCAGACATGGGCTTTTCTTTGAACCTTGAAACAATCAACCGGCGTCACTGTATCGTGTTAACCGCCGCCAGCCTTGCTATAGGGTTTCATCCAGTGGCTGTGCAGGCACAAGCGTTGGCCGCGACGGTCGCGTCCCGGCACCGCATTCTGGTGCTGGGCGATTCACTCAGCGCCGAATACGGCCTGCGCCGGGGCAGCGGCTGGGTAGCGCTGCTGGAACGCAAGCTGACGGTCGAGAAAATTTCTGCCAGCGTCGTCAACGCCAGCATCAGTGGTGACACCACGTCGGGCGGCCGCGCGCGCCTGCCGGCGCTGCTGCAAGCCCATCGCCCCACGCTGGTGGTGATAGAACTGGGCGGCAACGACGCGCTGCGAGGCTTGCCATTGACGCTGACGCAGGACAACTTGAGCGCCATGACGCTGGCGGCGCAGCAAAGCGGTGCCCGCGTGCTGCTGCTGGGTATGC
This sequence comes from Rhodoferax sp., assembly GCA_028711355.1. Lineage (GTDB taxonomy): Bacteria > Pseudomonadota > Gammaproteobacteria > Burkholderiales > Burkholderiaceae_C > Rhodoferax. The sequence goes on along the minus strand of JAQTSL010000217.1, from coordinate 1,323 downwards.
AGGTGCCGCCCAATTACGGACGTGACTATGCCGATCGGTTTGCCGGTGTGTTTGCCGACGTGGCCAAATCCCGCCAGGCGGCGCTGGTACCGTTTTTCTGCAAGGCGTGGCCAACCTGCCCGATAGCCTGAAGTGGTTTCAGGCCGACCGCATACACCCGCTGGAAACCGCGCATCCGCTGATGCTGGCCAATGTCTGGCCGACGCTACAGAAAGCCCTGCGATGAGCCTGCAAACCCTGGCGGCGACCAGCGTAATCGGTCGCCTCAATGAATTCGACACGCTGATCGACGCGCGCAGCGAAGACGAATACGCGCTGGACCACCTGCCCGACGCGGTCAATTGGCCCACACTGAACAACGCCGAGCGAATCCAGATTGGCACCCTGTACAAACAAGTCAACCCGTTTGAAGCGCGCAAACGCGGCGCCGCCGTCGCAGCGCGCAATATCGCCGCGCACATCGAGCGCGCTGTCATCGACAAACCCAATGACTGGAAGCCGTTGTGCTACTGCTGGCGCGGCGGTCAGCGCAGTGGCGCGCTGGCGCTGATTTTGAGCCAGATCGGCTTTCGGGTGACGCTGGTCGAGGGTGGCTACAAGGCGTTTCGGGCCGCCGTGGTGCAAGAGCTGGCGCGGCTGTCTGTATCACTGACCTTCAAGGTGGTGTGTGGCCCAACCGGGTCGGGCAAAACCCGCTTGCTGCAAGCGCTGGCAGCACAGGGCGCCCAGGTGCTGGACCTGGAGGCGTTGGCCAACCACCGCAGTTCGGTGCTGGGTGCCATCCCCGGGCTGGAACAACCCTGTCAGAAGCGTTTTGACACGTTGATCTGGGACGGTTTGCGCCGCATGGACCCGGGCCAGCCGGTGTTTATCGAGAGCGAAAGCAAAAAAGTAGGCGATCTGGCGCTGCCAACGGCGCTGGTAGAAGCCATGCACGCCAGTTGCTGCCTGAAATTGACCCTGCCCGATGACGAGCGCGTGGCGCTGCTGCTGGAGGACTACGACTATCTGGTGCGCAATGTGGACTATTTTTGTGACCGCTTGTCGGTGCTGACCGCACTCAAGGGCAAAGCCGTGGTGCAACGTTGGCAAGAGTTGGCGCGCGCCGGGCTGTTTGCGCCGGTGGTCAAGGACTTATTGGTCAACCACTACGACCCGGCTTACCTGACGTCGATGGAACGCAACTTTTTGCACTTTGCAACAGCAAAATCAATAGCGCCTGATGGCCGTTCCATAAGCGCCATGACCGATTTATCACAAAGCTTGTTGGCTGGGTGAAGGGCCCGTGACGCTGCCACTGATTCAGGCGGAAGGGCCAGCGAT
>JAQTSL010000216.1 GCA_028711355.1 Rhodoferax sp. | reverse complement strand
AAGGTGTTCATGATCGACGAGGTGCATATGCTCACCAACCCGGCCTTCAACGCGATGTTGAAAACGCTGGAAGAGCCGCCCGACTACTTGAAATTTGTGCTGGCCACGACCGACCCGCAGAAAGTGCCGGTGACGGTGCTGTCGCGCTGTTTGCAGTTCAATTTGCGACCGATGGCGCCCGAGACCATCCGCGAACACCTGCAAAAAGTGTTGCAGGCTGAAGCTGTCAGCGCGGATGTGGTCTCGCTGAAATTGCTGGCGCGCGCGGCGCGCGGCTCGATGCGTGACGCGCTCAGTCTGGCTGACCAGGCGATCGCCTTCGGCGCTGGCGAACTGCAAGAAGCGCTGGTGCGCCAGATGCTGGGCAGCGTCGATCGCAGCTATGTGTTTCGGCTGATTGATGCGCTGGCCCGGGGCGACGCCAAAACTGTGGTGCAGACGTCGCAAGAGCTGCGCCTGCATGGCCTGAGTGCCGCCTCAACGCTGGAAGAAATGAGTGCTGTGCTGCAACGCATGGCGGTGCTGCAAGCGGTGGCCGACGCAGCCGCCGGTGACGACAACGACCCGGAACAGGCTGAACTGGAGCGTTTGGCGGCGTTGATGCCGGCCGATGAAACCCAGTTGCTCTACAGCATCTGCTTGCACGGTCGCGCCGAGCTGGGCTTGGCGCCTGACGAGTACGCCGCGCTGACGATGGTGTTGCTGCGCTTGCTGGCGTTCAAACCGGGCGCCTCGGCTGGTGCGGCGGCAGAAAAAAAAACTCTGAAGACACCCACGGCTGAAAATAGCCCGTTGCCACCGGTTCATAAATTAACGGTGGTGCCGATGTCGGTGACTTGCACGAGTTTGCAAGATTTCAAGGAAAAACAGACTCCAGAGCCTACCCAGCAAGCGCAAGATGCTCCAATAATTGAAGCAATTCGGGTGCTGGAACAGCCCCTCGGCCAGCATGATGTGGCGGCGCCGTCCCCCATGACGCAGGTGCCCGTCAGCGCCGAGGGCGACTTTTGGTACGCCACGGTGCAGGCGCTGGTGGCGGCCAACGCCATCGCTGCGCTGGTGCGTGAGCTGGCCTTGCAGTCGCAATTGATCGCCCGCGACAGCGACCAGTGGCTGCTGCGCGTCGAGCGCGAATCGCTCAACCAGGGTGGTAACCGCGACCGGCTGGCGGCGGCGCTGGCGGCGGCCGGGTTTAACGTGAAATTGGCGGTAGAAATCGGCCGCGTCACCGACAGCCCGGCGCGGCGCAACGCGGCGGCGGCAGCACAAGCCCAGTTGGACGCTGAAAAAATCGTCCTGCAAGACCCGCTGGTGCAGACCCTGATGCGTGACTTTGCAGCGAAAATCATGCCCGGCAGCATCAAGCCGCTGTAATCAACCGCTGCGGGCACCGCGTTGGCGGGGGCGCCGATTTTTGCTACGACACTTTTAACCCGTTTTTAATGAAGGAACCCTCATGTTCAACAAAGGTCAACTGGCCGGTCTGATGAAGCAGGCCCAAGCGATGCAAGAGAACCTGAAAAAGGCCCAGGAAGAATTGGGTAGCGTCGAGGTTACGGGTGAATCGGGCGCTGGCCTGGTCAAGGTCACCATGACCTGCAAGCACGAGGTGCGCCGGGTCGAGATCGACCCCAGTCTGTTGGCCGACGACAAGGATATGCTCGAAGATCTGGTGGCGGCCGCTTTCAACGCCGCGTTGCGCAAGGCTGAAGACACCTCCAGCGCGAAACTGGGCAAGCTCACTGCCGGTATGCCGGGGTTACCCGGTGGCATGAAGTTTCCGTTTTGATCGCGACGTTGACGGCTTGCCCGGTTCATGAGTTCGCACGCGCTTGAGGCGCTGGTCCAGTCGCTGCGTTGCCTGCCCGGTGTCGGCGTCAAATCGGCGCAGCGCATGGCGTTTCACCTGCTGCAGCACGATCGCCCGGCGGCTTTGCGATTGGCCATGGCCTTGAAAGTGGCGGCCGAGCAGATTGTGCACTGCCAGCGCTGCCACACGTTTACTGAAAATGCGCTGTGCGACACCTGTCAGGACCCACGACGTGACGCCAGCAAGCTGTGCGTGGTGGAAACCCCGGCCGATCAGGCGGCGCTGGAGCGTACCGGCGCGTTTCGCGGTCTGTATTTTGTGCTGATGGGCAAAATCAGCCCGCTCGATGGTGTTGGGCCGCGTGACATCGGGCTGCGCCAGTTATTTGACCGGGCGCTGGACGGCACCGTACAAGAAGTGATCCTGGCGACCAATTTCACCGCCGAGGGTGAAGCCACCGCGCACGTCATCAGCGAAGGTCTGAAAGACCGCGGCGTGCAGTTGACCCGGCTGGCGCGTGGTGTGCCGGTCGGCAGTGAGCTTGAATATGTTGATTTGGGCACGATTGCCCACGCGCTGGCCGACCGGCGTTGACGGCACGGGGACGGGTCAGCGTTGCGTTATTGCCGCGCCAGTTTCGATTTTTTGGCGGGGGTCTTGCGCCGGGTCAATTGGCTGGCTTTTTGGGGCGTTTTTGCGGGTAGATAGAGCACGATTTTCTGCCCGGTCTGAAGTGCCGACGTGGCCGCCATCCCATTCCATTGCGCCACCTGATCGGCGCTGACGCGGTAACGTTTGGCCAGCGCCTGGATACTGTCTTTCTTTTTGGCTTTCACCACCACTTTGCGCAGGCTGACTTCGGGCGCAAGATGCAGGCTGGCGTTGTTGGCAATGTGCCGGCTGACGTCCTGGCTGGTGTTGTCGCTGCGGCGCACCAGCAGGGTCGAGCCAGCGCTAATCAGCATACGGCCCTGGATGTGATTGACTTCGCGCAGTTCAGCCTCAGACATGCCGACCCGCTTGGCCGCCTCGGCCGGTTTGAGCGTTTTTGGCGCGGTCCAGGCGGTCCAACTGGCCAACTGATCACCGCGGTAGGCTTGCAGATTGACATCAAAAATGGTTGCGTTGTCCCAGGGCAGCAAAATTTGCGGCGTACCGGCGGCCAGCAACACCGGCCGTGACAACTGCGGGTTGAGCGCTTTGAAATCGTCAAGCGACACCTCGGCCAGCCGGGCCGCCAGCGCGACGTCGATGTCGTGGCGAATGTCAACCGTCTGAAAATACGGATGGTTGCCGATGTCGGGCAGCATCAGGCCAAATTTTTGTGGCGCGGCGACAAGATTTTTAACCGCCTGTAGTTTGGGCACGTACAGCCGTGTTTCTGCTGGCATCTTCAGGTCGGGGTAACCGGTACCCAGGCCGGCTTTCTGATTCTTGGCAATCGCGCGGCCAACGCTGCCTTCGCCCCAGTTATAGGCCGCCAGCGCCAACTGCCAGTCGCCGAACATGGCGTAAAGTTTTTCCAGGTAGTCCAGCGCGGCGCGGGTGGAAGCCAGCACGTCGCGGCGGTCATCACGAAACATGTTTTGCCGCAAATCAAATACGCGGCCGGTAGCGGGCATGAACTGCCACATACCCGCGGCTTTGGCGCTGGAGATGGCCTGTGGGTTGAAGGCGCTTTCGATGAACGGCAGCAGCGCCAGCTCGGACGGCATGCGACGGCGTTCAATCTCTTCGACGATGTAAAAAAGATATTTACTGCCGCGCTCGGTCATGCGCTGCACGTAGTCGGGGCGCGTTGCATACCACTGTTCCCGCTCGCTGACCAGCTCGTCCTGCAGGTCAGGCATGGCAAAGCCGCGACGGATACGTTCCCAGATGTCGGCCGGTGGCGTCAAGGCGTGGACCGGCTGGCTGCCAAGTTCCAGGCCAGTTAGCGGGCGCAGGCCTTCGCTTGGATACACCGGAGGGTGCAAGCCCGGTGCGTTGGCTTCGGTGTCCCCCCTATGGGCGTCGGAGCGGGCCAGCGCGTAATCGGGCTGCTCCTGAGCAGTCGCACTCGACGATGGGTTGATGCTGGCACAGCCACTGACCCAGACGACACAGGTGAGCAGAAGAATTCGGATAAAAGCATTCAAAACTGATTTTTCCAGGTGCGGATGGCGGTAAAAACGTCGGTTTCAGTGTGCACCGAGGCGTCAAAATGCCGCGCGGCTGCAACCACGTCGGGTTGACGGGTGCGCAGAAACGGGTTAATGGATTTTTCCAGCCCAATCGTCGATGGCAGGCTCGGTTGGTGGTTGGCGCGCCAGGAGGCAACGCGCCGTTGGTGCTCGGTCACCGCCAGATTGGCCGGCTCAACCGCGTGCGCAAACAGCAGGCCGCTTTCGGTGTATTCGTGGGCACAGCAAACCCGCGTGGCGTCGGGCAAAGCCGCCAAGCGTGTCAGCGAGTTCAGCATTTGTGCCGGTGATCCTTCAAAAAGCCGACCGCAACCCGCGCTAAACAAGGTGTCACCGCAAAAAACAAGTGGCTCCTGCCCGGCTGGCTTGCTGTAAAAAGCAATGTGTCCGGCGGTGTGGCCCGGAACGTCCAGCACGGTAAAGTGCCAGCCTAGAACGTCGAGTACGTCGCCGTCTTTCATGCCTTGCAGCGGCTGCGGCACGTTTTCATGGGCCGGGCCATACACTTGCGCTGCAGTTGTTTTGCGAAGCTGGTTGACGCCGCCGGTATGGTCGTGATGGTGGTGCGTGACTAGAATGGCTTGCAGTTGGAGCGAGGTGCGTTCAAGTGCCTCAAACACCACCTGCGGGTCGCCCGGGTCCACCACCAGGGCACGCTGGCCGTCGTGCAGCATCCAGATGTAGTTGTCGTTGAAAGCGGGCAGTGGAACTAAGGTCATGACCGATCAAATTATAGGGATGGACAAATGGCTGGCCACGCCGCCGGGTCAATACCTGCTGGCGTGGGAGCAGGCCCAGATCGACGCGACGGTGGCCAACTTGTTTGGCTTTCACGCGCTGCAACTGGGTCTGCCCGAGCTCGACGCGCTGCGCGCCAACCGGATGCCGCATCGCTGGCTGGCCACCCATTCACCGGCCGAGGCTGCGCAGCAAAAAGATGTGTCGCTGGTCACCGAATACTGCGCGTTGCCATTTGCCGCCAACAGCCTGGATCTGGTGGTGTTGCCGCACGCGCTGGAACTCACACCCGATCCGCATGGGGCGTTGCGCGAGGTCGAGCGGGTGCTGATGCCCGAAGGCCGGGTGGTGATCTGCGGTCTGAACCCGGTCAGTTTGTGGGGCTTTCGCCAGCGCCGCGCCCATTGGTACCGCTGGCTCGGGCGCAGTCGCCTGTTTTTGCCACAGGCCGGTGATTTCATTGGCTATTTGAGGCTGCGCGACTGGCTGCGCTTGCTCAATCTTGAGATCGAAGCGGGCCAATTTGGTTGTTATCGGCCAGCGTTTTCCAGCCAGGCGTGGCTGGATCGCTTTGCCTGGATCGACCAGGTCGGTCAGCGCTCGTGGCCGTTCCTGGGGTCAGCTTATATGCTCACAGCGGTTAAACGGGTGCCCAGCATGACGCTGCTCAACCCGGGTTTCAAACCGGTCAGGCGGCTTGTAAATACTTCTGTTTCAGTAGCTAATAGCGCAAGCTATACAAGGGCTACAAGCAAAAAAGTGGTTTAATCAGTTGGGGTCAGAGCAAAATTGCTTGGCAATTGTTGAGCTGACCCGCAAGGTTTAATCAGTTGGGGTCAGAGCAAAATTGCTTCGCAATTGTTGATCTGACCCGCAAGGTCTCAAAGGATGGATTTTGGCGAACACGATTGACATTTATACCGATGGCGCCTGCAAGGGCAATCCGGGGCCGGGCGGCTGGGGCGTGCTGCTCACATCATCTGGAGTGCAAAAAGAACTTTTTGGTGGCGAGCTGGGCACCACCAACAACCGCATGGAAATGACGGCGGTGATTGAGGCACTGTCGGCGCTCAAGCGCCCAAGCCAGGTGGTGCTGCACGTGGACAGTCAGTACGTTCTGAAGGGTATGACCGAATGGCTGCCCGGCTGGAAGGCGCGCGGCTGGCGAACCGCGGCCAAAGAGCCGGTGAAAAACGTCGATCTTTGGCAACGGCTCGATGCCTTGGTCAACACCGGTGGTCACCAGATTGGGTGGCGCTGGGTGCGGGGCCACAACGGGGACCCCGGCAACGAACGCGCCGACGAGCTGGCCAACCAGGGGGTTGCGTTGGCGCTCGGCCAGAATTACCCGTTAAAGTAGCACTTTTATCATGGCAAGCAAATTAACTTTCGTGGCAGCGAAGTCACTCCGAAACATAAAAGACAGATGTCATTGCGGGCACCGACCCGCCATCCAGTGCAGCCTGGAGTCATGGATACCGGGTCGTGGCCCGGTATGACAACCCGTTCTTTCAGGTTAACTTATTCCGTCGTCGCGGTTGCGACTATTGCGCTTGCCGCTGCATTGGCCTGGTGGGTCCAGTCCGGGCCAGCAGGGCCACGTGAAGTGTCGGCGGCTGCTGGCGGCAGCAAAGCTGGCGCTGCCTCTGCGTCGGGCCCGCGCGTGGCTGGGGTCGAGGTGGCGCAGGTTGCGACGCAGGCTTTGAGTGACGACGCGCAGGCGGTCG
>JAQTSL010000215.1 GCA_028711355.1 Rhodoferax sp. | reverse complement strand
CGGCCACAGAATGGGTGTTTGAATGCCTTGACAAATGGAGTTTGTGGCTACAAAGGCGGCAGATGCCTGAGTTTCAGTTCCGTATCTTGCAGCCATTGCAAACCAGCCAGCAACATAGTCAAGTGATTTCCAGTTCTTAGTGTGTAAGACAAAAATCCGCCGCAAATCTTCCTTTTGTTCATCATTTTGAGATCTACTTCCCAAATACGGTGGGTTCCCGCAGATATATGTCTCACCACCTTCATTCTCAAAATCGATTTCCGTCTGTTCCAGCGGCGTACCAAACAAATCATCCGCCACCAGCTTGACCCCCGTCCCCGTGGGCGGGCACACGCTCAACCAATCCAGCCGTAGCGCATTGCCGCACACAATCCAGTTCTGCGCGTCCAGCGGCAAAAACTCCTCCCGCGCCAGCAAGGGGCCACGGTAAAGCACATCGCACTGGTATTCGGCAATGACGAGCGCCAACCGGGCGATTTCGGCTGGGAAGTTGCGCAGCTCGATGCCCCGGAAATTGGTGAGCGGCATTTCAGAATGGCGCTCGCTTTCACCCCGGCGGCGGTTGATCTCAAATTCGATCTGGCGCATCTGCTTGTAGGCAATGACCAAAAAATTCCCCGACCCGCAAGCCGGGTCAAACACGCGAATGCGCGCCATGCGGCGGCGCAGGTTCAGCAGCTTGGCCCGGTTGTCGCCAGCGGCGTCAAGCTGCGTGCGCAGGTCATCCAGAAACAGGGGGTTCAACACCTTAAGGATGTTGGGCACGCTGGTGTAGTGCATGCCCAGCGCACCGCGTTCTTCGTCGTCAGCCACGGCCTGGATCATGCTGCCGAAGATGTCGGGGTTGATCTGTTTCCAGTTCAGGTTGCCCGCGTGCAGCAGGTAGGTGCGGGCCATGCGGGTGAAGCGCGGCACGGAGGTAGAGCCGGAGAACAGGCCACCGTTGACATAGGGGAAGCCATTGGCCCAGTTGGGCAGCCGGGGCAGCGCGTTGGCACGCTCGGCAGGTTTGATGTTCATGGCGCGGAAGATGGCTTGCAGTACCTCATGGGTGTTGGCGCCGTCGCGCTCGCCCATCTGCTCCACGGTCTGGGTGAACAGGCCCTCGCCGTTGAAGATGTCGGTGTCTTCGGCAAAAAAGCAAAACACCAGCCGGGCCATGAAGTGGTTCATGTCGGCGCGGCGCTCGTCTTTGGCCCAATCCGGGTTGTCGCTCAGCAGCTCCACATAGAGCTTGTTCAGGCGGCCGGTGGCGCGCACGTCGATGGGGTTGTCTGTGATCTCCTTGAGGGTGGAGATGCCTGCCAGCGGCAGGAAGAAGCCAAAGTGGTTGGGAAAGTCCGCGTAGGCGCAGGCGATGGTTTCGCCACCGGCCAGCTCTTCGGCCTCAATGGTCTGCCCGTCGGTGGCGAGGATGAACTTAGCTTTGGCCTTGGTGGTGGCCGGGCTGGCGCGCAGGGCCTTGAGGGTGTCACCCACCGCGCCCGCTTCGCACACGACCATGTGGATGTTGTTGCGTAAAAGTACACCACCGGGCACATCCGAGGCGTTGTTGTTGCCGGTGCGCAGGCGTTTGAGGGTGGTGTCCTTGTTGCCAAAAGCGGCCAGAAAGGCGAACGGGAACTGTGCCGCGTCGAAGGATTCAAGGGCCAGGTCCGAGATGGCGGCTTCTATTTCTACTGCATTCATTCATATCCCCTGCGCATATGGTCCCATTTCGCTTGTATTTCATTGCTTGGAACAACAACGGCGATGTCCCTAATGTCCCCAACGCTAGAAGCCGTTGCCTACCCGATTAGCCGTCACTCTGGCCACGCCACAGACAGGCCAAGCGCCGTCGCCAAGTCTGTGCCTTCGAAACGTCGGAGATAGCCCTCGATAACCAACATGTACGGGACTATCAAGAACGACTCAGGGACCGGGTGATTCGCCGCGGGATTGACGTACAGCGTGTGTCTCCTCCTTGCCAGCCTATAAGGCGAAAGGTTGTTGAAGAGCCAAGCGCCACTGGCTCGCTTGCCCCTAGGCCCGGCTGGACCCCGCCAAGCCCCATTTGGTGCGCGTTCCATTCTTGGTTCCTGGTCCGGATTCATGCAGCTAAAGACGAACTGCTCTTGCCCAAAGAGCGCTTGCGATTCATCGATTGGATCTAAGTTGAACGTATCGACGTTGACAGCAACGACAAGAGGGAGGTCAAGCTCTCCATACCGCCGAGCTTTGGACGTGACAGCGTCGCGAATTGGACTCCATCCGTCTATCCAGCTTGCGCCGAAGCCCCGTGCCCCGATCAGGCGCCGTTGCTTTCCTCTTGCTTCGACATTGACAGGAATCGGACGTATACGAACGCGCCATTCCTCGTGCTGCCAATGAAGTTCAGGAAGTGCCTCAAGTCCGCCTGTCGCGGACACATTCAGTAATGCGTCGGCATCAAGAGTATTCAACCAAGTAAGCACTTCGGTCGCGAGCCGCCGACCGCTCGGTTGGGTAGCGGGATCACCATCTGAATCGACAGAGACCATGAAGTTCGGATCGTGCTCGCCGTCTAGCACTTGAAGTGCCACGGCCTTTCGAGCTTCGGCTGCCGAATCTCTTGCCGAATCGTCGGAAGCACAAACAGCTTCCAAGTACAGCTTCCGCCCATCTGGGCACTCGACCAAAAAGTCCGGGCGCTTAGTTGAGCCATTGGGTAGCTCTGGATGCGGCGTTAGTCGCATCCCTAGACGTTGTAGATACTCATGGATGAAGAGTTCGAACGATGCCGAAGCGAAATGGCGAGCATCGCCGCACTGGATTCGCTCAATCAGTTCCTTAACTTCGCCTGCGGGATAGTTGGTAAGACACGCTTCCATCATCTCCCGCACCACTGCGATCGGCGACCAAGCCGACCGTTCGAGAAAGGCGAAGTCGCTTTCGGTGGCGCGCTTCGGCGACGAGTCCGTTCGTTGAATGTCGGCGAAGAGCATGTTGTGACGGCTAACAATCAGCGTTTATCTGCCGCGCTGCCATGCTTGCAGAAACCATAAACACCTCCCGCGGCGGATAAACCATGTTGGACTAAACCGCCTGTTCAGACGGTGGCGATAGGGGATTGCAAGCTTTCCCCCGTTTGTGGAATCAGATCATAGCGGGACGCAGGCTCCAAACCGTCGGACAAGCACCGTACGCCTGCACAAATGGCTCTGCGCAGCGATGCCAGGCAGCCCAGTTTTTGAAGCCTAAACCGGGCTTTGCCCACGTGGTGCACAGCGCTGCCTCCGCCAGCTTTGATGCCAGCGTGCAAACCACCTGCGGATTTCAGTCTTGTGGCCATTGCTCACGGTGGCCCGCGCTGCTGTGGCAAGACAACGCTGGCGGGAGTGGGCAACTGCCTGACCCCAGCCAACACCTCAGCCGTTCGCAAGTGCCCCACTTTGCAAACCGGACACCTTCCCACCTCCATCCTGCTCACCCGCGCCATAAAGGCTTGAGCCGATTCCAGCGCCTGTGGGTTGAGTGCCGGCATCTGCAAGGCCAGCCGGACTGCACTGAGCTTTTTGCCCTTACGGAAATTCAACCGCATCAGGCCCAGTATCGCAGTTCGGAACAGATTTCGATTGGCATGTTGGCACGGCTTCACGCTGGAGGTGGACTTGGACTTGCCTGAGCGCGGCGTGACGGCGCTGTTTGGCCACTCGGGTTCTGGGAAAACTACGCTACTGCGTTGCATCGCCGGGCTGGAGCGAGCCCCACTGGGCCACCTCACGGTCAACGGCGAGGTCTGGCAGGACGATCAAAATCAAGGCAGGCAGGGTGGTCACTGGCGGCCCACCCACCAGCGGCCATTGGGCTATGTGTTTCAAGAAGCCAGCTTGTTTGCGCATCTGACGGTGCTGGGCAACCTGCAATATGGACTCAAACGCAGTTCAACGGCGTAACGCGTCAGCCTGGATCAGGCCATCGAACTGCTGGGCATTGGCCATCTGTTGGAGTGCAAACCTGATCAACTCTCGTGCGGTGAGCGCCAGCGGGTCGGCATGGCCCGCGCGCTGGCCCTGAGCCCGCGCCTGCTGCTGATGGACGAACCGCTGGCCGCGCTGGACCTGAAGCGCAGGCAAGAAATATTGCCTTACCTGGAGCGCCTGCACGCCGAGCTGGACATTCCTGTGCTCTACGTCAGTCATTCCCCGGACGAAGTGGCCCGACTGGCCGACCATATTGTGGTTTTGGACGAGGGTCGTGCGGTGGCTGCCGGGCCATTGACCGACACCCTGGCCCGCATCGACTTGCCGATTCACCTGGGCGAAGATGCCGGTGTGGTGCTGGATGCGGTGGTGGCTGAGCGAGACGCGCAGTGGCACCTGGCGCGGGTCGAGTTTGCGGGGGGCAGCCTGTGGGTGCGTGACGGCGGCCACGTCTTGGGGCAAGCGGTGCGTGTGCGCATTTTGGCGCGTGATGTCAGCATTGCGCTGGAAAAGATGAAAGGCATCAGCATTCAAAACTGTCTGCCAGCGCAGGTTGATCGAGTCGCGCCTGACACCCACCCGGCGCTGGCGCTTTTGCGTCTGCAAGTGGGCGCGTCACCTTTGCTGGCTCGGCTGACAAAGCGCGCAGCGGTTGAGCTGGCGCTGGTGCCAGGCAAACCAGTCTGGGTGCAGATCAAGGCGGTGGCGCTGATTGGCTAGTGTTTTTAACTGGTAGCCCCTATCAATGATTTGCAAGAAGCTATATGTTCAATAGCAGAATGTTTAATACACTGCGCACTGTGGATGAGCGTGCGCAGGGTTATTGCCCTGATATTTTTTCCAACTCGCCAAGGCCGAGCGCATCGGTGCGCCACCGCTGCTGGCGCGTTGGGCTCAAAGTTGCGCAAGACGGCTTGAACCTAGATTCCTCATTTGACCGCTGACAGGTGTTACTAACTGCACCTGGACATTGTTTTTTTTGGCTTTGTCCAACTGAGGAATCCAGGTTGAATGCCGGGGTTTTCGACCCTGCATGAATCGCACCCCGTGATCGAGTTGGGTGCGCTCTGCGTGTACCATTGGGTTTCAGTTTTGTTTGCCAGAGGGTGCCCATGAATTCGACATCTCGACCTGTTTTCTTTCACCTTTTGGCCGATCAACAATTGGCACCAGGTGCTGTGTTGTTGTGTTTCTCGGAGCCCACCACCGATACGCTGCAACTACTGTCCAGCCAGCCTGACTTTTTAGAGTTCGCGACCGGGTTCCCGTGCCTGCTGGCGGCCAGTCAGGCCAGCGGCCTTGCGCCAGAAGTGTTGTCAAGCCTGCAATCTGCCGGGTGCGTGGTGACCGACGATGCATTGATATATAACTCCGATGAATTGACCATCCCGCAATTGCCTCCACCAGCCCTGTGGATCGACGGCAACTGGTATCAGGCACCGCCGCCACGCGCCAATCAGGCGCAGTCTGCCTCACGAACGCTGGCACTCAAATTGTTGCAGTTGGTCAACGAAGACGCTGACACCCGGGACATCGAAGATGTCCTGCGCCAGGATCCAACGCTTTCGTACCAGTTGTTGCGCCTGGTCAATTCTCTGGGAATGGGCGCCACCCGACCGATTTCCAGTTTTTCTCAGGCCATTTTGATTCTTGGGCGCACGCAGTTGCGACGGTGGATTAATTTGATGCTTTTTGCGGCTCGCACGGGTGACCATCGTGCCCCCATGTTGTTGGCAGCGGTTTCTTTGCGCGCACGCACGATGGAGCTATTGGCCAAAGAATGTGGGCTGGATCGCGCTGACCAGGATCAGGCTTTCATGGCGGGTATGTTTTCGATGCTGGGCGTGTTGTTTGGTACCCCCTTGGCTGAGTTGATCAAGCCGTTGCAGCTTAGCGATGCACTGGTCAATGCCATCACCGGGCACCGAGGCACTATGGGCGAGCTTTTGCAAGCGCTGGAGTACGCTGCACAGCGCGATGCCACGGGCTTGACCGATTGGCTTGACAGGCTGCAGCTCAGTGCCGGGCAATTCACCCTGGCCAGCCTGAGCGCCAGCCAGTGGATGCTTGAGATTGCCCGGGAGGTAAAAAAATGAAATCGGTGTCCGATGAGCTTCAACCGTATGGCTGGCGGGTCATTGAACAGCTACAGGTGCCCATCATGACGCTTGACATGGCGGGCTACCTGACGAGCTGGAATCAGGGTGCGCAAGCGCTTTTTGGTTATACGTCGCAAGAGGCAATCGGCCAGCATGTGTTATTTTTGTATTCTGATGACCCGAGTACCGATGAGGCGCGATTGGTAGAGCTTGAGCCTGAACCCGATGGGGCAATGATGGAGGTTTGGCGGCGCAAGAAATCAGGTGAAAACTTCAAGGCTGTGCTGACGTTGTCCGTTTTATATGACGAGATTGAGCAGCCTTTGGGGCTGGTGGCGCAATGGTCCGAGGTAACGCAGGCGTTGGCGCCGAAGGATCGGCAAAAACTGCATTCGAGCATCATCGAGGACAGTGACCAGGGGATTTTGATCACCG
>JAQTSL010000214.1 GCA_028711355.1 Rhodoferax sp. | reverse complement strand
AGGAGATCAAAATAAAAACGCGTAGTTGGCACTCCAGTTCATGTTTCCGTCATCAAACCCATGTCGCCACTTGACATCAATTTTTCTATATCAAGCAATATCAACATTCTGTCATTCAATGCACCTAATCCAATAACTGAATCAGAGTCAATACTACTTTCAATATCAGGAGCAGGACGCACTTGCTCTGGCATCAAACTCATGACGTCACTGACTGAATCTACCACAATCCCAACGATTCGGTGTTGAAGGTTCAGAACAATAACGACGGTAAAAGCATCATAATTTACAACCTCGCAATTAAATTTAAGTCGCATATCCACAATCGGAACAATCGTTCCGCGCAGATTGACGACACCTTTTATGAATGCGGGTGCATTGGCGATTCTGGTCGGAGATTCATAACCGCGTATTTCCTGAACCTTCAATATATCTATGCCATACTCTTCAAGACCAAGACGAAACGTAAGATATTCGGATAAAGATTTACTTTCCGATTCTTTCTGAATATCAGCGTGAACGGAATCATTCATAGGGCTCTTTCAATTTTATTCTAGTGACGTGACCGGCGAACCAGTGCACCAGTATCAAGGATGAGCGCCACCTTGCCATCGCCCAGAATGGTGGCACCCGACACATTGGGAACCTTTCGGTAATTGGTTTCAAGGTTTTTGACAACCACTTGCTGCTGACCAAGCAATTCATCTACCAACAGAACAACACGGCTGCCATCTGCTTCAATCACAACCATCATGTCACTGGTCTTTTGGCTGTCGAAGCGCGGCACCTGAAAAATTTTTTCAAGTTCAATGACTGGCATGAATTCATCTCGAACTTTGACCAATCGAGAATCCTGCCCGACCGTACTGACCGCGTCTGAACGCACCTGAAAAGACTCAACTACCGATGACAGAGGCAGGATATAGACCTCGTTTCCTACCCCAACCGACATTCCGTCCATGATGGCTAACGTCAGCGGCAAACGTACCGAAACCCGCATCCCGTACCCTTCGGCAGATTCAATATCGACCGTGCCGTTGAGCGCATAGATATTGCGCTTGACAACGTCCATACCAACACCGCGACCCGATACATCGGTCACCACCTCAGCGGTTGAGAAACCAGGCGCAAAAATCAACTGCCAGACCTCAGCGTCAGACAACTGATCAGAAACATCCATGCCACGTTCACGCGCTTTATCCAGAATTTTTTGCCGTGACATTCCCTTGCCATCATCGCGAACTTCGATCACGATCGACCCGCCCTGATGCGCCGCCGACAGGGTGATTGTTCCTGTTTCCGACTTGCCTGCGCGAACGCGGTCGGCCGGCAATTCAATACCGTGGTCACAACTGTTGCGAACCAGATGGGTCAGGGGATCGGTGATTTTCTCGACCAGCCCTTTGTCGAGTTCGGTCGCTTCACCCTGCGTGACAAAGTCCACCTTTTTCCCGAGTTTGCCAGCGAGGTCACGCAACATTCGGGGAAACCGGCTAAACACGATGGACATCGGGATCATGCGAATCGACATGACCGACTCCTGCAAATCCCGTGTATTGCGATCAAGATCGGATAAGCCAGTTAACAACTGCTGATGAACCGCCGAGTCGAGCAGACGACTATTCTGAGCCAGCATAGCCTGCGTAATAACCAATTCTCCGACCAGATTGATCAACTGATCAACTTTGCTGATGGCAACCCGGATGGTTGCCGCTTCCGGCTGGGTTGTGACCGCGTTCGAACTCCGTGCCGCAGGGTGTTTGGTTGCCTCTGGCTCTGGCGCTGGCGCTGGCGCTGGTGCGATCACAGCGGCCTGAGCGGTGGTGGGCTGTGGCGCACCCGGTGCACCGTCAAAGAAACCGTAGGGGGTGGCCTCGGAAGCAACTGGCGCAACCTCTTGAATAATGACTTGCTCGCGCGCAACGTGAAAGGCAAACAGGTCAAGCAGTTCTTCGTTTGAAGACGTTGTCCGCACATCATAGACTCGCTCATCTGCGGCACTATCGGGCGCCACAACCGGCTTGATATCGCCCAAACCGGGTATATCCCTGAACAGTTCGGCAACCCCGTCAGCTTGTTCCGGGCGCTCAAGCTTGGTCAACCGAATGACAAGTTGACGCCCCCCTGCGAGCGCCGGCACCGGTACATCGACCGGCTTAGCCGTGACTGGCTCAGGAACGCTCAGGGTTTTGACCACAGCGGCAACGGGCGCAACTGGCAGCGTTGCCGACGGCACTTCACCAGCCACAAAGGAACGAATGCGCTGCACCAGATCACCGGTGGCGGGCCCTTGCCCGGCTGTCCCAGACTGGTGGCAGGCTAACAATGCACGCGACGCATCGGCCGATTCCAGCAGCACATCGACCATCGCCGACGTCGGCTTGAGCTCGTGGCGGCGCAACTTGTCCAGCAACGACTCCATCTGGTGCGTCAACTCGGCAACGTCAGAAAAACCGAAAGTGGCGGCACCACCCTTGATCGAATGCGCACAGCGAAAAATACCGTTGAGCTCTTCGTCGTCTGCCGTCTCAAGGTTCAGATTGAGCAGCATCTGCTCCATCTGATCCAGATTTTCGCCAGCTTCTTCAAAAAAAATCTGGTAGAACTGACTCAGATCGAAGTCTGCGCCCGTACTGCCACTCGCCTGATGTACATCAGCCATTGCCATACTCCGTCAAATCAGCCTGAACACCATATTCAGAACTGCGCTATTTCACTACCTTCTTGATGACCTCGATCAGCCTGACCGGATCAAACGGCTTGACCAACCATCCGGTCGCTCCCGCGGCGCGCCCAGCCTGCTTCATCAGGTCGCTCGATTCGGTGGTCAGCATGAGGATCGGAGTCGTCTTGAAATTTGGATGCTCACGCAGCTTGCGTGTCAAGCCTAGCCCATCAAGCCGTGGCATATTCTGATCGGTCAACACCAGATCAAACGACTGCACCTGCGCCTTTTCGAACGCATCCACACCGTCCACCGCCTCAACCACCTGATAGCCCGCACCGGTCAAGGTGAATGACACCATTTTGCGCATGGAGGGCGAATCATCAACAGTGAGAATTACCGGCATGTGAACTCCAACTCCTTGTATATCTGTCAAAAAAGCTCAACGGAACCCGCCTCCATCTCATCTTGCGTCACTGGATTGGGTCGATCCGGAACCTCTTCAACAAAAGGTACCGCGTCACCATCTTCCGATCCCATTGACTCAGACGCCAGACGGTAAGCGCATCCTTGCAAAATTTTGGACGTATGCCCAATCAGTTGCGATGCCATGTCCTGAAACTGCAATTCTGTCACCGCCGCATGCAAACCTGCACGAACACCTTCAAGCTCTTTCAACGCCAACAACTGTGGCTCATTGAGGTCGAGGCTGGCGACCGTAAAGCGTTGCATCAGATTTTCCATCGCATGCGCCAACAAGCCATCCAGCCGATTCAAATCGTGCACCACCACCAGCAGCGAGTCCTGCACCTCGGCCACCATCATCACAGGCATCGCCACGGTTGGCACTGTGTAACTTGGTTGCGCTGATGTTTGCATTGAACTTTTCCGCAGAATGCACTGTAAAACAAGCAAAATTGGACTTGTTGACAATCATAGCGCCAATCATGCCTCACATCAGCCCCCACATCGCCCAACTGCACATTCTGCATCTAGAAGATTCACTACCGGATCATGCGCTACTGGTGCGCGAATTTCAAAAATCCGCAACACCGGTACAGATTGAGCGGGTCGAGCGGCTCGACCAGTTTGCCGACGCATTGGTGCGAACCGACTTCGACGTTGTGCTGGCGGACTACCGTTTGGCCGGATTTACTGCGCTGGACGCATGGCAGGTGATGCGCGACCGGAAAATTCGCCTGCCCTTTGTTTTGCTGTCGGGCGCCATTGGAGAAAGTTTGGCCGTTCAAGCCATTCAAGCAGGCATCAGCGATTACCTGCCCAAACAAGATTTGCACAAGGTCAGATCAGTTACCCAGCGCGCCATCGAGTCGCATCGGATTCTGATCGCCAAGGAACGCGCCGACACCGAACTGGCGCAATCCGAACAACAACTGGCCCGCTTCGCCGAGCATCTTCAAACCACCATCGAGCAAGAACGTGGCGCGATCGCCCGCGAAATTCACGACGATGTTGGCGGTGCACTGGCGGCGATCCGTTTTGACTTGGCATGGCTAGCGCGGCACACTGGCGATACCCAGACGCTCCAACACATCGGCGCCGCCACTGAAATGCTGCAGCAAGCCATTGAAGCAGCCCAGCGCATCATGATGAATCTGCGTCCCGCCATCCTCGACCAGGGGCTGGTGGCGGCGATCCAATGGTTACAGGCCAACTTTTCCCGCCGATGCGGCGTTCGCGCAACGCTTGATGCGCAACTGGTAATGGAAGCGCTACCAAAAAACGTCGAACTGACCGTCTTCAGGACCGCCCAAGAGGCGCTAACCAACATCAGCAAGCACGCCAAATGCAGCGCTGTCGATATCCGTCTGTCAAGCGATTCAAACTACCTCACCCTCGAGATTTCAGACAATGGGCAGGGCATGACCCACGCAACGCCCTCGCAGCAGGGCGGCTTTGGCCTGAAAGGGCTACAGGAACGCGCCAAGACGGTCGGTGGCTGGATCGATATCAGTTCCATCCCAAACGCGGGGACCGCCATCACACTGACCATACCGCTTGCGCAGGAGGCACAATCAGCCCCATGATTCGTGTAATCTTGTGTGATGACCACGCCATGATCCGCCGTGGCATCAAAGACACCCTGTCCGAAGCGGTTGACATCCAGGTGGTAGCCGAAGCAGCCTCCTACGCTGAGGTGCGCGACGCGCTGCGCAGCCACCCCTGCGACATCCTGGTGCTCGACATCAGCCTGCCAGGCCGCGACGGGTTGGATGTGCTCGCCAGCCTGCGTGAAGCCGACTCACCGGTCAAGGTCCTGATGGTCTCGATGTTTCCCGAAGACCAATACGCCCTGCGGTGTCTGAAGGCCGGAGCCCAAGGCTACCTCAACAAGGCCGGCGACCCGGCCGACCTGATTACCGCTGTGCGCACGATTGCCCAAGGGCGCAAATACGTCACTCCAGAAGTAGCTCAAATGCTGGTTGACAACCTGAACACGCCACGGCAGACCACACTGCACGCCAGTCTGTCCGAGCGCGAACTGCAAACCCTGTTGAAGATCGCCTCTGGCAAACGCCTGTCTGACATTGCCGAAGAATTGATGCTCAGCCCCAAAACAGTCAGCGTCTATCGGGCGCGGGTACTGGAAAAGCTCAAACTCTCGAACAATTCTGAACTGACCGTTTATGCCATCCGCAATGGCCTGGTCTGATTCCATTTCCAAATCATCCGTGTCGTTGTTGCTCCGCCTTGTCGTGCGACAGCACTGCCTGCAGCTTCGCGCCTAGACACGAACGATTTGGAAACGCAATGCGATCGGCTAACCAACCGAAAAGACTTCGATCGCGCGCTGCATCAGACGCATCACGGGCTCGTCGAGCATCGGCAGAGTTACCACCATACCGATCAGCCCCACGGTCAACGTGACCGGAAAGCCGATCGCATAAATGTTCATCTGCGGCGCCACGCGCGACACAATGCCAAGCGCCAGGTTGGCGAACATCAGCATCGCAATCATCGGCAAGGCAATCCACAAACCACTGGCGAACAGATCCACACCCAAATCCACCACTTTCATCTGCTCGAGTGCACGCAGAAAATTCTGATCCACCGGAAACGCCTGAAAACTTTTGATGACCGCCAGCAACACCATCAGGTGACCGTTAAGCACAACAAACAGGAACAGCGTCATCTGGCCAAAAAAACGTGCCACTGCGCTGGATTGACTGCCCAGAGATGCATCAAAAAATGACGCAAAACTCAAGCCCATTTGAAAGCCCGCCACCTCCCCGGCCAGATCAACTGCGGCAAACACCACCCTGATCGAAAACCCGATCGCCAGTCCCACGCCCACTTGCTGAAACACCGCGCCCAACGCCTGCGGGTCATTGATACCGATCACCGGTTGCAGTCCCAGCGTCGGCTGCGCTGCCAGCGCAACGAAAAAAGCCAAACCAATCCTGACACGTACCGGGAATGCCCGTGACGACAGCACCGGTGCCGACGTCAACACCGCCAGCGTGCGCAAAAACGGCCAGATCAGCGGCGACAACCAGGCCGTCAACTGCGCTTCAGAAAAGGTGATCACGGTTACATGACTGCTGAGGGAATCGCCTCAAAGGTACGCCGGATATATTCCACCAGGCTGGTCAGCATCCACGGTCCGGCGATGGCAAAAACTGCCATCGCGGCAACCAGTTTGGGCACGAACGCCAGCGTGGCCTCATTGATCTGGGTAACCGCCTGAAACAGGCTGATTAACAAGCCTACCAACAAAATGATGCCCAGCACTGGCGCTGAAATCAGCAACATCATCCACAACGCTTCCTGCCCCATCGTCAACACCATGTGTGCATTCATGACCCACCCTCACGTAACAAAACTTGCCGCCAGCGAACCTACCAGCAGGTTCCAGCCATCGGCCAGCACAAAGATCATCAATTTGAACGGCAGCGCAACCAACACTGGAGACAAC
>JAQTSL010000213.1 GCA_028711355.1 Rhodoferax sp. | reverse complement strand
AGACATCAGACACCTGTCACACCACCAATGTGACGCGGACAAACTTGCGCTTGCCTACCTGTAGCACGTAGCTGCCCAGACCCAGCCTGAGACCCTTGTCGCCGATCACCGTGCCGTCCAGTCGGACACCGCTGCCGTCAATCAGACGGTTGCCCTCGCCGCTTGAAGCTGCCAGCCCGACGCTTTTGAGCAGCGCCGCAATGCCCAGCGGCGCGCCGCCGGCGCCCAGGCTGAGCGTGCGTGCGTCAATTTGATCGGGAATGCCGCCGCGCGCGCGGTTGGCAAAATCGGCCTCGGCCGCGTCAGCCGCTGGCGCGTTGTGAAAGCGCGTGGTGATTTCTTTGGCCAGCGCCACCTTGGCGTCTTTGGGGTTGGCGCCAGCGGCCACCGCAGCTTTGAGCGCAGCGATGTCGGCTTCGGACTGAAAGCTCAGCAAGGTGTACCAGCGCCACATGAGCTCGTCAGAAATGCTCAACACCTTGGCAAACATGGTGTTGGCGTCTTCGCTGATGCCAATGTAGTTGCCCTTGGATTTGGACATTTTTTCCACGCCGTCGAGCCCTTCCAACAGCGGCATGGTCAGGATGCACTGCGGCTCCTGGCCGTATTCGACTTGCAGGTGGCGCCCTACCAGCAGGTTGAATTTTTGGTCGGTACCACCCAGTTCCAGGTCGCTTTTGAGCGCCACCGAGTCGTAGCCCTGCATCAGCGGGTACAAAAATTCATGCACAGAAATCGGCGTACCGGCCTTGAAGCGGTCGTGAAAGTCGTTGCGCTCCATCATGCGCGCCACGGTGTAGCGCGCGGCCAGTTGGATCATGCCGCGCGAACCCAAGGTATCACCCCATTCGCTGTTGTAGCGGATTTCGGTCTTGGCCGGGTCCAGCACCGTCGAGGCCTGACGGTAATAGGTCTGCGCATTGGCCTCAATCTGCTCACGCGTGAGCGGCGGGCGGGTGGTGTTGCGCCCCGACGGGTCGCCGATCAGGCTGGTGAAGTCACCAATCAGGAAAATCACCGTATGGCCCAGGTCTTGCAACTGGCGCAGCTTGTTTAGCACCACGGTGTGGCCCAAATGAATGTCGGGCGCGGTCGGGTCCAACCCAAGCTTGATGCGCAGTGGCCGGCCACTGGCTTGGCTGCGTTGCAACTTTTTGACCCAGTCGTCCTGCGGAATCAGCTCTTCGCAGCCACGCAAGGTGACGGCTAACGCTTCTTTAACCGGGTCTGTTACACAAAAGTCGGGAGTTTGAGCGGGGGCCATAGGGTTTTTCTGGATGCGAACGGGGGAGCCACAGTTATACTTCGGCGCGGGGTGGACGGCCATTTTAAGTGGCTGTCTGTGCGCCACACCACGCGCTGGCCGTTTTTGGCAAATACCGTCTCTATCTACAGGTTTCATTCCTTGCTCCATTCAATTTTTTGTTTCAGCCAGACCTGTTGGGACAGCGCTCGGCCGCTGCTGCAACGGCATGGTCGCTGGCTGGGTTATCTGACAGCCAGCGTCGTCGTAGGTGCCACCGGTGGCGCCTGGGCGCTGGTTTCGCTCGGCCCAGACGTCGATCGGCTGCCGGTTCAAAACGTCATTGAGGCGATTCAGATGCCGTTGACGATTGAGCGCCCAGAGCTGGCTGCGCCCGCTTTCAACCTCTATCGCTCTGACCTGAGCCGTTCAACCGATAGTGCAGACACATTGCTGGTCAGGATCGGCGTGCAGGACCTTGCCGCCGCACAATTCATGCGCCAGGATCCGCTGGTACGCCAGCATTTGCTGGGCCGGGCCGGTCGCAACATCACCGTCCAAACGGCTGACACCCAGTTGCTGGGCAGCTTGACCGCACGCTGGAGTGCCGATGACAGCGGTCAGTTTCGCCGTTTGGTGGTTCAGCGCAGCGGTGCTACTTTTACTTCGCGCCTGGAAACGGCACCGCTCGAATCTTCCACGCGTCTGGCCAGTGGCAGCATCGAATCGTCGCTGTTTGCTGCCACCGACGCCGCTGGCTTGCCCGACACAGTGGCAACCCAGTTGGCAGAAATTTTTTCGGGCGATATCGACTTTCGCCGCGCGTTGCGCAAGGGCGATCGGTTCAACGTGGTCTATGAAGTGTTGCAGGGCGACGGCGAACCGCTGCGCAGCGGGCGCGTGCTGAGCGCCGAATTTGTCAACGCTGGCAAAACCTTCCAGGCCATGTGGTTCCAGTCGCCGCTTGGCACCGGCCAGGCAGTGACCAGCCGTGGTGGCTATTACTCGCTGGACGGGCAGAGTTTGCGCCGCGCGTTTCTGAGCTCGCCGGTGCAGTTCTCGCGCGTCAGCAGCGGGTTTGCGATGCGCTTCCACCCGGTCCTGAACCAGTGGCGCCGCCACCTGGGTACCGATTTTGCCGCCCCCACCGGCACCCCGGCGCGAACCGTTGGCGACGGCGTGGTGTCGTTTGCCGGGGGCCAGAACGGCTATGGCAATGTGGTGTTTGTCAAACATCGCAATAACACCGAAACGGTCTATGCCCACCTGAGCCGTATTCTGGTACGGCGTGGACAAAACGTCGGCCAGGGTGACACCATCGGATTGGTTGGCTCAACTGGTTGGGCCACCGGCCCGCATCTGCACTTTGAGGTGCGCGTCAACGGCATTCAGCACAACCCGATGGCGCTGGCGCGCAGCAGTGAAACGGTGCCGGTGCCAGCAGCGGCGTTGCCGGCATTCCGGCAGCTTGCGGGCCACGTACGTGATCAATTGCAGGCGGCCGCCAGCGTCTCGGCAGCACACTTTGAGTAGTACCCAGGACAGCGCGCCCTGCGCTGGCTGACGTCGCAGCGTCATTCCGGTCATGGCAGGTTACTTTATCGGACTGATGTCGGGCACCTCGCTCGACGGTGTTGACGGTGTTGCGGTCGATTTTTCTGACGCTGGCGTGCATGTTCTGGCCAGTGCCAGCTTGGTCTTTGCGGCTGATTTCAGAGCGCAGTTGCTGGCACTCAATACACCTGGCCATAACGAATTGCACCGCGCCGCACTGGCCGGCAACGCCATCGCCCGCGCTTATGCCGAAGTGGTCGAAGCTCTGCTCAAACAACTGAACCGACAGGGTTTAGCAGCGCGCGACGTGCGCGCCATCGGCGCCCATGGCCAAACGGTTCGGCACCAACCGCGTCTGACGGCGGCCGAAGGCAATGTCGGTTACAGCATCCAGTTGCTCAACGCAGCGCTGCTGGCCGAGCGCACTGGCATCGACGTGGTGGCCGACCTGCGCAGCCGCGACGTTGCTGCCGGCGGACAGGGCGCGCCGCTGGTGCCGGCTTTTCATCAACAGGTGTTTGGTCGGGCTGGCGCCGTGGTGGCAGTGCTCAATCTGGGTGGCATCGCTAACCTGAGCGTCTTGCCCGGCGACGCGGGAACCCCGGTGATTGGCTTTGATTGCGGCCCCGGCAACGCGCTGCTGGACGCCTGGTGTCAGCGCCACACCGGTGCCACCTTTGACGCCGCTGGCCAATGGGCCGCTGGTGGGCGCTGTCTGCCAGATTTGTTGCGCCGGTTGCGCGACGAACCATTTTTTGAGCTGGCGCCACCCAAAAGCACCGGGCGCGACCTGTTCAACGCCGATTGGTTGCAATTGAAGCTGACTTCATTGCCAGCGCTAAACCCGCAGGATGTCCAGACTACACTGACTGAATTGACCGCCAGCGCTTGTGCAGAAAGCATCAAGCGCTACGCTTCAAATAGCAATTTGGTGATTGTGTGTGGCGGCGGCGCGTTCAACCAGTTTCTGCTTGAGCGGCTGCAAGCGCTGTTGCCAGCCAGCACTGTTCAGACCTCAGATCAGCACGGTTTGCCGCCGCTGCAAGTAGAGGC
Organism: Rhodoferax sp.; assembly: GCA_028711355.1. GTDB lineage: Bacteria > Pseudomonadota > Gammaproteobacteria > Burkholderiales > Burkholderiaceae_C > Rhodoferax. The sequence continues at coordinate 2,759 of JAQTSL010000213.1, read as the reverse complement.
TGCCGCATTTGCCTGGCTGGCCCGGCAAACGGTGAACCGCCTCCCGGGCAACCTGCCCAGCGTCACCGGCGCTGCCGGTCCGCGCATTCTGGGCGCGATTTATTGCGGGTCAGACCACTTCGCGCAGCGAATATGCTCTGACCCCAACTATCCTGAAACTTGTGGGTCAGACCACTTCGCGCAGCGAATGTGCTCTGACCCCAACTGATTAAGATTTACACCCCAAAGCTCGACCCGCACCCACAAGTGGTGGTGGCGTTCGGGTTCTTGATGACAAACTGGGCGCCTTGCAGGTCTTCTTTGTAGTCAATCTCGGCGCCCACCAGATACTGGTAGCTCATCGCATCGATCAGCAGTGACACACCATTTTTGGTCATGGTGGTGTCGTCGTCGTTGACAACTTCGTCAAAGGTAAAACCGTACTGAAAGCCGGAACAGCCCCCACCCTGCACAAACACGCGCAACTTCAGGTCTGGGTTGCCCTCTTCGGCGATCAGGTCGGCCACCTTGGCGGCAGCGCTGTCGGTAAAGAGGATGGGGTCGGGCATTTCGGTTGCAATGTTGTCGGCGACAGCGCTCATGGGGACCTCTGTTTGAAAAGTGAAACGAAATACTACACCAAAATTGTCGGAAATGCAGTCAACGGTTGTTTGCCGCCAGCTTGAGTGTGGGTTTATCCTGATCGCGCACCTCGGCAATCGTCGGGATCAAACGGCCATCGACCACCGCGCCGCGGTGCATCTCAAGGGTCTGGTAGGAAACGTCGCCGGTGACGCGCGCCTTGGGTTGCAGCTCCAGCAGGGTACGAGCCTGCACCGGCCCCTGAACCTGTCCGTTGATGATGATGTGGTCTGCCACCACGGCCCCGACCACGCTGGCAGATTCTGAAATGACCAGCATACTGGGTGCGCTTGGCAAGCCGGTCAAATTGCCCTTGATGACACCGTCAACGCGCAAGCCGTCGGCAAAATTGAAATGTCCTTCCAACACGCAGTCTGGCGCAATCAGGCTCTTGATAGCGGGTTGTTTTTTGCTTTTGAACATCATTTACCTTTCGTTCATGGCCACCCTTTGGCGGCCTAAATTTTGACGGTACGCTGGGCCCGCACCGTAGCACCCTGCAACAGCCTGGCCGTCACCGACTTGACAACAGTCTGCGCCGGTACCGCAAAAAGCCCTTGCAAGCGACCGTATTGTTTCATCTTGATGGGTACGGTCCCTGCTGGCAGACGACCGGCCCACGCTTTGCCAGCGAGGGTACCAGCAAAAACCAGTTCAATCTGACCATCCCATTCCTGCGGATTTTTGGTACCCTGAATCACCAGCACCTGCCACTGCAATTCGCCACTGGGCAAGCGAGCCACCTGCAAGCCCCGGATCGTCAGTGCCGACGCTTCAGTGCCCGAGCTGGGCAACAGTTGCTCAAAAAAGCCCAGGTCGTCGCGCAGTTGCTGGTTTTCCGCCTGCAAACTACGGTTGACCTCGACCAACTTTTCCTGCGCCGCCTTCTCTGCGGTCAGCCGGGTGTCGGCGGTGTTGGCAATCGACTGCGCCTTGTTGCGTTCAGCGGCTAACACATGTAGTTGCGCCTGAAGCGTGGCGTTTTCAGTGCGCGCCTGTTGCAACTGTTCTTTGTTGCCGTGGTCCAGCCCGGCGATCTCTTTACCAAACTCAAACGACCACAGCGCAATTGCAGCGCAAAAACCGGCTACCAATGCCAGACCAGCCCACCGCAATGGCCACGGCAGTGCACTGCGTACGGCCATGCGCGGTGCACTAACCGTCAGTTGTCGTAACAGCAGGCGCAGTTTCATGATCGGGCGCATTCTCTAAACGGTTGGTCTGTCCCGCAAGATTCAAAATGGTTGGGGACAGAGCAAAGTTCACTGCGTGTAACGGTTGGTCTGTCCCGCAAGATTTTACAAAGTAAACAGCCGCCAGAATTTGCACCCGGGCGGCTGTTGAGGTGCGTAAAAAATGTTTAACGCTTGGAGAACTGCTTGCGACGGCGCGCGCCGTGCAAACCGACTTTTTTACGCTCCACTTCGCGCGCATCACGCGTGACAAAGCCAGCCTGGCTGAGCGCCGGTTTGAGCGTGGCGTCGTAGTCGATCAGCGCGCGCGTAATGCCGTGGCGCACCGCACCAGCCTGGCCTGATTCACCACCACCTGCCACGTTGACCATGATGTCAAAAGTTTGCGCGTGGTTGGTCAGCATCAGGGGCTGCTTGCAGATCATGATCGAGGTTTCGCGGCCAAAGAACGCTTGAATGTCTTTGCCGTTAACGACGATCTGGCCAGAGCCTTTTTTGAGAAAAACACGTGCCACGCTCGATTTGCGACGGCCGGTACCATTGTTCCATTCACCAATCATGTGAGCTCCTTAGATTTCCAACACTTTGGGTTGCTGGGCCGTATGCGGGTGTTCGGCACCGCCATAGACCTTGAGCTTCTTGATCATCGCATAGCCCAGCGGGCCCTTGGGCAACATCCCCTTGACGGCTTTTTCCAAAGCGCGGCCCGGGTGAGCGGCTTGCATATCGCGGAAGTTGGTAGAGCTGATGCCACCCGGAAAACCCGAATGGCTGTAGTACAGTTTGTCGAGCGCTTTGGCACCGGTCACGCGCAGTTGGGCTGCGTTGGTGACGATGATGAAGTCGCCGGTATCGACGTGAGGCGTGTAAATGGCCTTGTGTTTGCCGCGTAAACGGAGAGCAACTTCGCTGGCTACTCGTCCGAGGACCTTGTCGGTCGCGTCA
>JAQTSL010000212.1 GCA_028711355.1 Rhodoferax sp. | reverse complement strand
TGCGGGTTATTTATTTTGCATTGGCCTGACCCAGAATAACCTGGAGCAGTTGTTGTCAAATCGACTTAATGGCATCACCATCGGCATCTTGGGGTGGATATTGCAGTTTGTCATGTGGCGCAACTTTACGACCATCACGTGCCAGCAGCATCTGCTTGCGCAAGCCAATCTCAAATTGACGGATAGGCAGACAGAACTGGAGCGCCTCGTCCGCGACGACGTACTGACCGGACTGCCTAACCGCCTGGCAGCCAATGAGCGGCTTCACACCGAGTTTGTCAGCATGAAGCGATCCAACGAGGGGTACGCTGTTCTGATGATGGATATTGATTTCTTCAAGCGTGTCAACGACACCCACGGCCATGCGGTCGGTGATCAGGTGCTGCGGGGCGTGGCCAAGACCATGCAGGTAACCCTGCGCGAAAGTGACTTTGCCGCCCGTTTCGGCGGTGAAGAGTTCATCGCCTTGTTGCCCTTCACCGACTTGCCTGCAGCACTGCGCGTAGCCGAAAAACTGCGGCAGGCGGTCCAATCCTCGACTGACCCGGTAGCCGGTCGCATTACGCTGAGCATTGGCCTGTCACTGGCATCACCTGATCAAGCCAGTGAGGAAGTGGCCGTTCGCGAGGCAGATGATGCCCTGTACCGTGCCAAGCGCGACGGGCGCAACCGGGTTCAAGTTGCATCGGAGTTGCTGGAACGAGTCGAAACCGGGAATATCGCTACGGACAAGCTGCTGCAACTGGTCTGGCACGCTTCTTATGAGAGCGGTGACCAGACCATCGATGCGCAGCACCGGGCGTTATTTCGCCATGCCAACAAGCTGCTACAGGCTGCCCTTGACGGACATCCACCGCAGGAATTGGTCGCGCTGATCGAGGCCTTCATTGCTGAAGTGGCGCAGCATTTCCAGGATGAGGAAGCGATCATTACCCTGGCCGGTTATCCCGGTGCGGTCGAGCATGCCTCTTTGCATCGGGCTCTGATCGAGAAGGCCACTGATCTGGCCAAGCGTGCGAGCGCCGGGAGCCTTGGTGTCTCTGAACTGCTCATGTACCTGGTGCAAGATGTGCTGAAACGACACATGCTGACGGCTGATCGTAAGTTCTTTCCTCATCTTCAGACCTGCCATTGATGTGGTCACTGCCTTGCGTATTGCTGCGACCAGATGGCAACTACAAGCTCTCATCCTGCCACCCATACCACTGGTACAAAATTCGCTGCCCCAGGCGGCGAAACGGGGCCAGCGCGGGGGAGCGCACCACCCCAAACAGGTTGGGCGCTTGCAGTGGCGAGTCATAGATCGGCAGCTTGAATACCGCTTGCCCGACATCTTGGCCCACCACGCGCTGTGCCAACGGATAGATGCTATGGATGCCTCCCTCCCGACGGGACTATCAATCGGAGCACCAAAATGAAACAGCCGTTTATCAACAAGAAAACACTAACTCGTGGTGGATCCTCTTATGGATACGGCGCTACCGCCCGTGGTGGACGAGACCTGCAACAGGTCACCATCGTTCCATCAGGTCATCATGATTGACGGCCTGTTCTTGATGGGGATAACATGTACATTAACCAACAGCGATGACAAGTGGCGAGAGATCACTGTCTTTAACATGCTGGTGTTGAATTCCGGCTCATTCCAGGCAGCAGGCAGTTTTTCAGGGAGGATCATTTGCACATTTTTTACACAAATGGTGCCTCACAAACTGGCGCTTCAAGGGCTACCGTCCTTATTGTTGACGACGACAAGGGGAACCTAAGTGTCCTCGGTAGCTTGCTTCAGCCCTATTACAACGTGTTGGCCGCCCCCTCTGGGGAACGCGCATTAAAGATTGCCAATGGCAACCCAAAGCCCGATTTGATCCTGCTGGATGTGCTGATGCCCGGAATGAACGGCTACGACGTGCTTGCCTGCTTGCGCGACCACCCCGGAACCCACGATATTCCAGTGATCTTCGTCACCGGACTGGACTCTATCGAAGACGAAGAAAAGGGCCTCGAACTCGGTGCCGTGGATTACATCGCAAAACCCTACCGCCCGCGCATCGTGCTGGCGCGAGTGCATGCCCAACTTGAACTCAAGCATGCCCGCGACTGGCTTGCCAACCAGAACACATGGCTAGAAGCCGAGGTGGCACGGCGCATGCGGGACATTCTGCTGACCCAGGACATCACCATCAACGCGCTGGCTGGGCTGGCCGAAACCCGCGATCCCGATACCGGCAATCACATTCGCCGAACCAAGGAATACGTGCATATCCTGGCCAAGCGCTTGCAGGCACATCCCGACTTTGCCGAATTTCTGACCGATGAGATTGTGGAACTTCTGGCCAAGTCAGCACCCTTGCACGATATCGGTAAGGTGGGCATTCCAGACCATATCCTCCTCAAGCCAGGCAAGTTGACCAACGAGGAATGGCACATCATGCAGACCCACTGCCTGTTGGGAGCACAGGCCATCGAGCACGCGCTGCGCGAAGCCGACTGCAGCATCGATTTTCTCGACTTAGCCAAACAAATTGCCCATTTCCATCATGAAAAATGGGATGGCAGTGGTTATCCCGATGGTTTAAAAATACAGGCCATTCCCATACCTGCTCGTCTGATGGCCCTGGCCGACGTATTTGACGCACTGATCTCACGCCGGATTTACAAGGAGCCGATACCGATCGAACGGGCTCGAGACATCATTATCGATGGGCGCGGCAGCCATTTCGACCCCAGCATCGTCGATGCCTTTCTCGCCACTTTCGGTGATTTTGTAGTCATCGCCCAAAAATACCAAGACAACGAGGACGCACATGAATGACATGCTTGCTCAACTCAACGGCGAGACCTATTTCTTTCGCGACCATGGTCAGTTCGACCTGCTGCGCCTTCGCCTACTGCCAGAACTCATTGAGCGTCGTCGCGATGTGAAAACATTACGCCTGTGGAGTGCGGGTTGCTCCAGCGGCGAAGAAGCCTACTCCCTCGCCATGCTGCTGGACATGTTGTTGCCGAAGCACAACGACTGGAACATTTCCATCCTCGGAAGCGACATCGACGAGACGGCACTGGTCAAAGCAAGACAAGGACGCTATCGGCAATGGTCGTTCAGAATGGCATCACCCGAGCTGATGCATCGCTATTTCCAACACAACGGGGACGAATGGAAGCTGATTGATCGCATTCGCAACATGGTGACTTTCAGCATCGTTAATCTGATCGATGCGCCATTCCCGAATGCGCAATTGCAGAACATGGATCTGATCCTGTGCCGCAACGTGTTCATCTATTTCAATGCAGCAGCCGTAACTGCCGTGGCGAACAAACTGGCAGCCACGCTGAACCAAGGTGGCTATCTCTTGACAGCCCACACTGAACTTATTGGCCATCGCGTGCCAAATCTACAAAACAAACTGTTCCCTGAAGGCGTGGTGTATCAACAGATTGCCACCTCACCAAATACCGTCACCCCAAAACCGACCCACATTCCACCAGCCGCTGCCGTGACGAAACATGCGCCATGTGCACCATGTGCACCATGTGCACCATGTGCACCATGCGTACTTCAGCAAACCGCACCTGTCGCAGAAGACCTGCTTGCCGTAGCACGGACATTCGCCGACCGGGCCGAATACGCGCAGGCCGAGCAAGCCTGCCGCCGGGTGCTGAGCGTCACCCCGCTTGCGCCCGAGCCACATTTCCTGCTGGCGCAATTGGCACAGCTCAAGGGAAATTTCGAGCAAGCACGGGAACTGCTGGACAAAACCCTCTACCTCGATCCGCGCAGCATCGCCGCCACGCTGGAACTGGCAGCGCTATGCGAACGAACCGAAAACCTGTCGCGTGCGCAAACCCTGCGGCGCGCGGCGCTGGACATCGTGCGCACGCTACCCGGCGACGCAGTGATCGAACCCTATGAAAAGACTGCGGCCGAGCTGGCGCAGTGGCTTTCGCAATGAACCGCCACACTGGAGCGTGACAGCATGAATCTTCTGCCTCTGCTGATTTTCGATCACGATGGTGCACGCTTCGCTGTGAACGCAACACAGGTGCGCGAATCCGTGTGGCTGCCCGAGCTGATGCCCGTCGAAGAAGCGCCCCCCTGGATCGTCGGCCTGTTCAACCTGCGCGGACAAATCATCCCCGTCATCGACCTGCATCTCCGCTTTGATCATCCGGCGCGACACTACAGCACCAGCGATCATGTCGTGGTACTGGAGACCGATCATTTGCCAATGGGATTGATCGTCAGCGAAGTGCGCGAAGTGCGCGAGCTGCCATGCCAGGCCATCCAGGTGCCACCCCAGTTCGGTGCGCAAGCACCCAGCCCACCCCACCTGGTGAGCGGTGAAGCGCACGTGGGCGATGAACTGGTGACCTTGCTTGATGTGTTCCGCTTGACGCACCTGCCCGAAGGAAGTGAGTTTGTTCAAGCCCAAGAACGACCTGCGCTATCCAATGACTTCTGCCCGCAAGCCAAACCCGCAGAACGCGCACTGTTTCGCAAACGTGCGATAGCGCTGCGCGATGCCGCAGTTGGTGAGGAAGGTACACGCCTGGGACTGGCGGTGGTGGAACTGGGCGGAGAGTACTTCGGCATCGAGCTCTCAACCGTCCTGGAATTCTGCAATATCGCGGAGCTGAGCCCCATCCCCTGCTGTCCGCCACACATCCTCGGTGCCATGAGCCTGCGCGGTGAACTGCTCACCCTGATTGACCCACGCATTGCGCTCAATCTACCGCCAGCGGCCAGAGGCAGCAAGGCCGTGATTGCCCTTCTTGACGAACACGCAGTGGGAATAGCCGTGAATCAAGTCCATGATGCGGTTTACCTGCGTGACGAGGAATTGCATGCGCCACCTGTGGCGCTGCACGAAATGTGCGGCGCATCCATCACGGGAACCGCACCGTATGCTGGCAGGATGATGACCGTATTGGACTTGCCCGTGCTGCTGGCACGCGAAGAGTGGATGGTTGACGAAAACGTGTAATCAAGGAGACTGTCATGTTCGAGAAAATGAAACTGCGCCAACGTATCTTGCTGGGTTACCTGGCTCCGCTCATGCTGCTTCTGAGTGCCATGGGTCTGGTGTTCTTCAATTTGCAAGAGGCGACGCACGCAGCGGCGGGAGTGGAAGCTTCGCACCTGACGATGGACGAAGCCCGAGACCTTGCCTATTCCCTGACCAAGATGCAACGCGCCGCGCGCGGTTATCTGCTGGCGAAAAATCAGACCTCGCGCCAAACTTTTATGGATGCCGAAAAAGATTTCGTTAGCCGCAGCGAAAAGCTCACTACTCTGGTGAAAGACGCGCAACAACGGGAAAATCTGCACAGCATGCTGCTCGTCGGGCAAGACCTGGTCAAACTGGACAACCAGTTCCTGATGCTGATCGACGCGGGCAAGCAGGTGGAGGCCCAGGCACATTTCCGAAACGGAGATGGCATTAAAGAATCGGCCGAAGTAGACAAGCAATGGAATCGATTCAAGCAGCGGGAAACCGAGATCATCAAGGAGCGCCAGGAAGCCTATGATTCGGCCATGCGTACCGTCGCTAATTCGATCATCTACGGCATGCTGGGTGCCATCGCTCTGGCGGTGCTCATTGCCGTCTGGCTCGCCGCAGCGGTGAGCCGCAAAATCACCACCAACGCAGCCCTGCTTTCAGCTGCTGCGAACGAAATCGCCGCAACCATCGCTCAGCACGAACGCACCGCCAGTCAACAGGCCGCCGCAGCCAACGAGACATCAGCCACCATTGAGGAGCTCTCAGCCTCCTCACGCAAAACAGCCGAGCAAGCCGTGGGCGCAGCTGCGGTGGCAGAAAAGGCTGGCATCGCCACCACACAGGGCGACGAGACCACCCGTCAGGCCGTCGAAGCGATGGGCAGCCTCAAGAACAAGATCGGTGCCATGGCCGAACATATCCTGCATCTGGGTGAACAGACCGTCCAGATCGGCAGCATTGCCACCGTGCTCAAAGACTTGGCCGGACAGATCAACATGCTGGCATTGAACGCCGCCGTAGAAGCTGCCCGCGCCGGTGAGCACGGCAAAGGTTTCGCCGTGGTGGCGAGCGAAATACGCAAACTTGCCGACGAAAGCAAGAAATCGGCAGAACAAACAGCGATGCTGGTCGCCGATGTCCAGAAGGCCACCAATTCCTCCATCATGATGACGGAAGAAGGCAGTCACACCGTGTCAGAGGTCACCCAACTGGTGCAGAAAGTTGCTGAACTGTTCAACAATCTGGCCAACCTGGCCAGCAGCGCCAACGAAAATGCCCAGCAGGTGATGCTCAATGCCCAGCAGCAATCCGCTGCCTTCAATCAGGTGGTCGAAGCGACCAACAGCATTGCCGCAGGCACCAAGGAGACCGCCGCCGGGATCAGCCAGACCAAGGTGGGCGTGCAGAGCCTGAACGAGGCTGCGGAAAATCTCAAGGCCATTGCGTAACCGGACAGGCGGGAGACACGCCATGATCCTGGATCAAGAGTTGCACCAACTGTTCACAGCTGAAAGCGCAGAGCATCTCGCCCACCTCGACGACGGCTTGCTGCGCCTGGAGAAAACTCCGAACGAACAGGCACTGCTGGAAGAACTGTTCCGTGAGTCGCACAG
>JAQTSL010000211.1 GCA_028711355.1 Rhodoferax sp. | reverse complement strand
TGGTTGTTTTGCCGTGGTCAACGTGGGCAATGATGGCGATGTTTCTAATTTGTTGATGGGGCATGGTTGGCTTTCTCTAAAAGTTCAGAATTCATTTGTTCAATTTCGATCAGGCTGAGCAAGCGCACCGGAATCAGTTCCCCAGCATTCATTCGGGCGGTACCCAGCAACGCGCCTGTTTCTTGCGCATATACCGCCACCTGCTCTGCGTCTGGCCAAGCGCCACGGCGTGACAAACCGCTCAGGAACCGGCGCGCATTCTCGGCGTCCAGCGTGACACGTTGATGCTGCTGCAACAGGCTGTCCAGCGGTAGCAGGCAGCGCAGCCGTGCTGGCTCTGGCATTTGCTCCAGTGCGGCCAGCGTGACGCACTGCGCCACGTCAAAGCCACCGGTGCCAGTGCGTCGCAGCGCGCTCAGGTGCGCACCACAACCGAGCGCCTCACCGATGTCTTCAGCCAGCGTGCGGATGTAGGTCCCCTTGCTGCAAGTTACTTCCATATCAATAGCAGCTTGCGCTTGCTCTGTACGCGCTAGTGCCATATTTAGCTGATAGATTGTCAGGTCGCGTGGAGACCGCTCCACGGTTAATCCAGCCCGCGCCAAGTGGTACAGCGCGCGGCCGTCCTGCTTCAATGCGCTGTGCATTGGCGGCACTTGGGAAATGGCCCCGGTGAACTGCTGCGCCACACGCGCCACGTCGGCGACACTGACCACCACCGGTCTGGTCTGAATCACTTCGCCTTCGGCGTCACCGGTGCTGGTTTTGATACCCAACTCAAGCCTGGCGTGGTAGCGTTTATCGGCGTCCAACTGCAACTGGCTGAACTTGGTGGCAGCGCCAAAACACAGCGGCAGCACGCCGCTGGCCAACGGATCGAGCGTGCCGGTATGACCGGCTTTTTCGGCACGCAACAGCCACTTTACCTTTTGCAACACGTCGTTGCTGCTCCAGCCCAGCGGCTTGTCAAGCAACAGCACGCCGTGCACCGGCCGGCGCGCGACCCGAACACGTGGTGGAGCAGATTCCAAAATTTTCATGGGTTGGCTGGGCGTTGAGACCAGCTTCCAGAGATTGGAATCTGACCCCAATTGTTTTTAATCGTCCTTGGCCCGGGAAGCGACCGCGCGGGCAATCAGCGCGTTCATGTCGGCGGCGCGTTCCGGCGTTTGGTCAAAAATAAAGTGCAGCGTCGGCACGGTATGGATATGCAAGCGCTTGAACAGACCGCTGCGCAAAAAGCCAGCGGCCTGGTTCAAGCCCTCGGTGCAGGCTGGCACGTCGCCCTGCAACAGGCTGAAATAGACCTTGGCGTGCGCGTAGTCGGGCGTGACCTCGACGCCCTGGATCGTCACCATGCCGACACGCGGGTCTTTCAACTCACGCGCGATCAGCTCGGTCAGATCACGCTGAATCTGATCGGCCACCTTGAAGGCGCGGTTGGGCGTGGCAGACTTCTTGTGCACAGTTGGCCTGACTTACAGCGTACGCGCCACTTCACGGATTTCATAGAACTCAAGCACGTCGCCTTCGACGATATCGTTGTAGTTCTTGATGTTCAAACCGCAATCGAAGCCTTCGCGCACTTCCTTGGCGTCGTCCTTGAAGCGCTTGAGCGATTCGAGCTCGCCCGAAAAAACCACCGTGTTGTTGCGCAGCAGCCGCAGCCGGGCCGAGCGCCGCACCACCCCCGAGGTGACCATGCAACCGGCGATCGAGCCAATTTTGGACACTTTGAAGATTTGACGGATTTCGGCGGTACCGATGATCTCTTCTTTTTTGTCTGGTGTGAGCATGCCCGACATGGCCAGTTTGAGCTCATCAACGGCGTCATAAATGATGTCGTAGTAGCGGATGTCGATGCCGTTGGCTTCGGCCAGCTTGCGCGCACCGGCGTCGGCACGCACGTTAAAGCCGATGATGACGGCCTTGGCAGCGATTGCCAGATTGACATCAGACTCACTGATAGCACCCACCGCCGCATAAACCAGTTGTACCCGCACCTCGTCGGTGGAGAGCTTCTGTAGCGACTGCGACAGCGCTTCCTGCGAACCCTGCACGTCGGCCTTGACGATGATCGGTACCAGTTTGACCTCGCCGGCGGTCATGTCGGTAAACATATTTTCCAGCTTGGCGGCCTGCTGTTTGGCCAACTTGGTGTGACGGAACTTGCCCGCGCGGTAAGTGGCAATCTCGCGTGCCCGGCGCTCGTCAGACATCACCATGAATTCGTCGCCGGCCTGCGGCACCTCGGTCAGGCCCTGGATTTCCACCGGAATCGACGGTCCGGCTGATTTGATTGATTTGCCGTTTTCGTCGAGCATGGCGCGCACCCGGCCAAAGGTCTGGCCCGCCAGCACCACGTCACCGGCTTTGAGCGTGCCAGATTGCACCAGCACGGTGGCCACCGGGCCGCGACCCTTGTCCAGTTGTGCCTCAATCACCAACCCTTTGGCCATGGCATCGACCGGGGCCTTGAGCTCCAGCACTTCGGCCTGCAACAACACCTGTTCGAGCAATTCATCAATGCCCTGACCGGACTTGGAAGAAACCGCGACAAACGGCGAATTGCCACCAAACTCTTCCGGGATGACCTGTTCGGCCACCAACTCATTTTTGACCCGGTCGGCGTTGGCGTCGGGCTTGTCGATCTTAGTGATGGCCACCACGATCGGCACGCCTGCGGCCTTGGCGTGTTTGATCGCCTCGCGAGTCTGCGGCATCACACCGTCGTCGGCGGCGACCACCAGAATCACGATGTCGGTGGCTTGCGCACCGCGCGCCCGCATGGCGGTAAACGCCTCGTGGCCGGGGGTATCCAGAAACGACACCATGCCGCGTGCCGTTTGCACATGGTAGGCGCCAATATGTTGGGTAATGCCACCGGCCTCGCCGGAGGCCACCTTGGTGCGCCGGATGTAGTCCAGCAGCGAGGTTTTGCCGTGGTCCACGTGGCCCATCACGGTCACCACGGGCGCGCGCGCCAGCGCCTCGGCCTGCTGTTGTGACACCTCTTCATCGGTAAAGGCTTCCGGGTCATCGAGCGCTGCAATGATCGCCTTGTGACCCATTTCCTCGACCAGAATCATGGCTGTGTCCTGGTCCAGCGGCTGATTGATCGTGACCATCTGGCCTAGCTTCATCAACTGTTTGATCACCTCTGAAGCCTTGACCGCCATCTTGTGCGCCAGCTCGGCCACCGTAATGGTTTCAGGCACGTGCACTTCAAGCACGCGGAATTCAACCGGTGCGGCCGATGCGTGTTGTTCTTCGCGGTCGTTGCCGCGACGTCCGCGTGGACCACCGCGCCAATTACTGCTACGTCCGGCACTGGTGTCGCCGCGCGTGGGAATACCTTTTTTCTTGGCCGGGTCACCCGCCCAACTACTGGAAAGCTTGGCAGATTTGACTTCCTTGCCGGCGCCTGCGGGGGATGCGGTGCCGGGTGATGTCCCCGTGGCGGGCTTGGCGGTGGCGCTGCCAGCAGGTTTGTGCAAGGTGCCCTTGAGGCCGGCCTTGTTAGCGTCTGCGCTAGGTCTAGGTTCTTCCTTTTTGGGCGGAACTTTCTTGCCAGGCTGCGACATCATCAAACGAATGGCCGCGGCTTCCTGTTCGGCCTTGCGCCGCCGATCGGTTAAATCTACCGCGCGGGCCAGGTCTGCCGCAGCACTGGTTTTAGCGTCAGTTTCAGCCTGCTCACGTGCCTGGTCACGGGCTGCTTGCAGCACCCGGGCCTCTTCTTGGGCGGCTTTGGCGACCACTCGGTCAGAGGCACTGGACGCCGAGGCTGCAACTGCGGACGCAACCTGCGCCTGCTGCGCCAACGCCTGCGCTTTTTCAGCAGCCGCACGCGCAGCAGCCTCTTGGGCCTCGCGTTGGCGCCGGCGTTCGGCCAATTCTTCTTCCTGGCGCCGAATCAGCTCGGCCTGACGACGCGCTTCTTCTTCACGGCGCGCCAGCTCGTTTTCGTCAATCGTCGGCGTTTTCACAACCGGCGCATCTTGCACCGCTGGGACTGGGCCGTCAGCCGGGCCAGCCGTTGCCATCTCAGGGGTTTCATCACGGCGAACAAAAGTGCGTTTCTTGCGCACTTCTACCTGAATCGTGCGCGCTTTGCCGGTCGCGTCGGCCTGTTTGATCTCGGTGGTCTGCTTTTTGACCAACGTGATCTTTTTGCGCTCGAGCGTCGCGGTACCGTGTGCAGATTGCAAAGAACTCAGCAGGCGCTGCTTGTCCGCCTCGGAAAGGGGGTCGGACGCGGCCGACTTAGCCACGCCCGCTGCTTTGAGCTGCTCGAGCAGGTTGTCGGTAGTTTTTTTGAGTTCGCTGGCGAACTCGGCGACGGTCATACTGGACATTCTTGGCTAACCTTTGGTTTCGACCAGGCCAAATACATCTGTGGCCCCAGTCTTTGAGTCGTTTAAATCATGATCAGGACGCTTGTTCTACAGCGTCGCCGGTAAACCAGTGGGCGCGCGCTGCCATAATCAATTGGGTCGCCTCTTGCGCCGACTGGCCGGTGATATCGGTGAGCTCATCGGTGGCCAGGTCGGCCAGATCGTCAAGCGTGTCAACGCCGTTTTCAGCCAGCTTGGCCAGCATCGCGGGCGTCAGGCCATCGAGCTCGTTCAACGCTTGCGCCACTTTCTGCACGTTCTCTTCGTTGGCGATTTCCATGGTCAGCAGCGCGTCCTTGGCACGGGTCCGCAATTCGTTGACGGTGTCTTCGTCGAAACTTTCGATCTCAAGCATTTCTTCCAGCGGGACATAGGCCACTTGCTCTAGGCTGATAAAGCCCTCAGCAATCAGCAAATCGGCAATTTCTTCATCGACGTCGAGTTTTTCCATGAACAGGGCGCGGCTGGCTCCCACTTCATCAGCTTGTTTTTCAGCCGACTCGGCTGCGTCCAGAATGTTGATCTTCCAGCCCGTCAGGTCAGAGGCCAGACGCACGTTTTGCCCACCGCGACCGATCGCGATGGCCAGATTTTCTTCGTCAACCACCACATCCATGGCGTGACGCTCTTCATCGACCACGATGCTGCTCACGTTGGCCGGAGCCAGCGCACCGATGACAAATTGCGCCGGGTCTTCGCTCCACAGCACGATGTCAACCCGTTCGCCCGCCAGTTCATTGGTGACGCCGTTGACACGGGTTCCGCGCACGCCGACGCAAGTGCCAATCGGGTCCACCCGTTTGTCGTGCGACAACACGGCAATCTTGGCGCGCGACCCGGGGTCACGCGCGCAGGACTTGATCTCCAGCAGGCCTTGCTCAATCTCGGGAACCTCGTTACGGAACAACTCGGTCATGAATTCTGGTGCCGAGCGCGACAACACGATCGGTGCGCCGCGCAGCGTCAGATCGACTTCCATGATCATGGCGCGCACCCGGTCACCGGTACGGAAGTTTTCCTTGGGGATCATTTCGTTGCGACGCAAACGGCCCTCAACGCGACCCGACTCGATGATCATGTCCCCCTTGTCCATACGCTTGACGGTGCCAACAAAAATCTTGTCGCCACGGCTCATAAAGTCGTTGAGCAGCATTTCGCGCTCGGCATCACGAATTTTTTGCAAAATGACCTGCTTGGCGGCCATGGCACCGATACGACCGATCGGCAACGATTCAATGGTTTCTTCGATGTACTCGTCAACTTCGATATCTGCAATCTGCTCTTTGGCTTCAAACAGCAAAATTTCCTGGTCGGGCAATTGCAGGCCCGCATCGTCGGGCACCACATGCCAGCGCCGGAAGGTTTCGTAGGCACCGGTATCACGGTTGAGCGACACACGGATATCGACATCACCCACGTACAGCTTCTTGGTTGCCTGCGCCAGGGCCGATTCAACGGCGCCAAAGACCACATCCCGCTCGACGTTTTTCTCGCGCGAGATGGCGTCAACCAACATTAACATTTCGCGATTCATGCCATGACTCTCCTATTTCAAATCCGTTTAATTCAAATCAGTTCAAATCTTCGCCCAGGCCAGCCTGGCCACGCCCTTTGAAGTTGACGATGGGCGCCAACCGCGCCTCTTTCAATTCATCTAGCGTGAACCCCAGCGCCTGGAGTGGCGCCGGTACACGCTTCTTGCTGACTCGCACCCCTGGCTTCACCGCGGGCTCGTCGCGCCAGACGATCTGCCATGTCATTGCATTCAAATCAGACGGCGGCTCAGCACGGCGTTCCAGCACCCCCCGAAACTTCTTGCGCAGGGCATTGACCTTGCCGTCTGCGGCCGCACCGATCGGCGCTTTCAAGGTAACGTCGATCACCAGCCCGACAAAACGCTCAAAATCCCGCATCTGCCGCAGCGGCCGGTCAATACCAGGTGAAGACACCTCCAGCCGGCGGTAATCGACCGCATCAACCTCAAGTGCAAACTGTAACTGGCGCGTGACCGTTTCACAATCTTCCGCCGACACAAAGCGTTGCGCGGTTTCAGACGCCGGCGCGGCTTCTGGCGACCACGGCCAATCAATCGTCACACGCAGCAAACCACTGGCCGAGCGCTCCAGCTCTACCAAGTCAAAGCCCAGTCCGACCACGATCTGCCCGACAACTTCTCTCAGCGCCACCCTCTGCCCCTATCCAATAGCCATACCGCAAAAAAAAAA
>JAQTSL010000210.1 GCA_028711355.1 Rhodoferax sp. | reverse complement strand
GTTCAGACCCAGTGTCAGCCCCAGACTGCCGCTAAACAGCAGCGGGCTCAAGACATAAAACCCGGAGTTGGTGACGGTCAGTGTTTCACCGTACGCGTTGCTTTTGCTGCCCGAGCTTGCTGTGTCA
Organism: Rhodoferax sp.; assembly: GCA_028711355.1. Taxonomy (GTDB): domain Bacteria; phylum Pseudomonadota; class Gammaproteobacteria; order Burkholderiales; family Burkholderiaceae_C; genus Rhodoferax. Next base: position 6,517 of record JAQTSL010000210.1, on the reverse strand, counting down.
GAGGTAGATGTCTGTTCGCCGTGCATATAGGTCAAACCCAGCGAACCAGACCACGATCCAGGCACCAGCGTCAACAATTGCAGCCAGTTCAGCCCGCCTTGGTACCACGTCGTTGCAGCGGGTGCTGTGCTTGCCGGTGCCGCCCCCTGCGCCAGCGCGCAGGGCGGCAGGGCCAGCGTCCAAAGCCACAGCAGCAAACTAACGCGCTTGGTGTGTTTCATTCTTTGCGGTGGCACCGGTTGCAGGTCTCAAAACTTATGCCAAACGCTGGTTCGCCTTTGTGGCAGGCACCGCAATACTTGCCCTGGTCGATCAGCTCCATGGTGATCGCGACACTACCGCGCGTCAAGGCAAACCCCAGCTCTTTGTTGTGACACACGTAGCATTTGTATTTGACACGGTGCACCCAGTGTGGAAAAACGGCGGGTGCAAACTCTTCGTCGCCTTTTGACTTGCGTTCAAACGTGATGTCGCCCAACGCGGTGGGTGTCGGGGCGGCGAACGCCATCGTCATGGCAGCCTGCAATAAAACCAGCGCAACAAATTGGCCAACGCGCATCACGACTTCTTGGCCTTCACTTTGTGGCAACCCTTGCAACCCGACGGTTGCGCCAGCGCCACCTTGTCATGGCACACACCGCAATACTTGCCATCGTCAATAGCGTCCATGGTGATGGTGGTGCTGCCGGCTTCACGTTTGAAAATGGCATTGTGGCAGTTGGTGCAGGTCAGCCACTGGGTGTGCGCTGCGTGCGAAAAGATGACCATGCGGTTGGGCTTGCCTGAGGTGGCCAGTTCAATGTCGTCCTCGGACGTCTTGCCCGGGTCTTTGGCGGCCGCATCAATGACACCACTGGGACTGATCGACTTGTCTTTTAAGGCGGCCATCCAGTCGATGTTGTTGTCGTCATCTTTGGGCAAACGCTTATACATTTCAGTCCAGTTGGCCGGCGGTGGTAGTTTTGCCCTTGCTTCGGCTAAGGCCAGCGCTTTTTTGTATTCTTCAATCTCCGGGTCAATAAACGGTACCCGGCGCGGGTGGCGTACCACGGGGGCGTCCCCGGGGTCGGCTTGGCCGGCGGGGGGCATGTCAAACAGCGTGGTCGGAATATGCGTCAGGGTCTGGCGCACCGAGTGCGCCAGATTCACCAATGCAGGCGGCGTGCTACAGGCCACCAGCAGGCTGGTCCAAACCAGCAGAAACAGTTGCAGGAAATAGCGCAATTTGAAAACTTGTGTAGGTTGGACGCCATGGCACGGCCATTGCGCTGTAAGAGTAGGCAGCACTCCAAATGTTCCCTAGTCACTGGCACAATTTTAGGCTGACAGTCGGTATGCTAAGACGGTCAACTGTATGACCTACATCAAACTCTGGCGTCTGACAAACGCCTACAGCGGCGATGATCGACAGCGCCATGATCAAAAAAAAGGTACTGACCCCATGTCAGTACCCCGTGCTTGTTAAATGGATGGGCGAAACTATTTGATATGACACTGCAAGCAAATGTAGCCATCCGCCAGGCTGCTGCCCTGGTTCTTGCCGCGCAGAAATAAATCGTCGGTGGCTTGCTTGTTGTGCGGATCGTGGCAAGTGGTGCATTCAATGCCGGTTTTACCGGCGATGGCACCGATTGAGACGTGGCCGCTCCCATCGTCGTTGTAAAGTTTGATGGGTGCTGCCGGGCTGGCCACAAACGACGTGCGATCCACCTGGCTACCCAGGTCAATGCCGTTGTAACGGCTTGAACCCCCATTCAGTGGGTAGGGTACGCCGATCGGATGATTGCCTTGCATCGTGCCTTTTACGTTGCCCTTTTGGCCGATGCCATTGATACCACCACCAATGCGTACCACCAAGGTGCCTAACGGATTGGTGTCATCAACACCGCGCACCGATCCGTTGTAATTGGCCGTGTCGCCTACCGCCACGGTGCCGTCATGACAGCTTAAACATTTGGTGGAAGGCCCCAGGTGGGCCGAGCTGGGCAACAGCGTGCCGCCGGTGGTGGTAGTTGCATCGCCCCACGTGTAATTTTGCGTGGTGAGCTTTTGGTTCCACAGCAGTTGGGTACTGATGGCACTGTGCGGCGTGTGGCAGACACTGCATAACCCGATCGGCATGCCCGAAATGGGTTGGTGCTGTCCCTCTATGGTGAAGTCATGCGCCGTGCCCAGCATGCCTGAGCCAGGCCCGCCCGGCGTCACACAGTATGCGGCGGTGCTGCCAGCCAGTAGAAAGCCGACAAATAGATGTCGCCGTAGTTGCTTGCTGTTCACCGAATTGCCCCTAGGGTGTTCAACGCAAAAACGGGATACCGACGCATGCCCGGTATCCCGTTGCTCACATTAGCAACAGATCAATCGGCCTTGGCATGGCATTGCAGGCAGAGGTAGCCATCAGCCTTGGAGCTACCGGCTTGCTTGCCGCGCAACATGTTGTCGTCTACCGATTGCTTGTTATGCACGTCGTGGCAACTGGAGCATTCAATACCGGTTTTAGTAGCGATAGCACCGGCTGTGATGGCTGAGCCCACGTGGTTGTACAGCTTGACGCCAGCGACCGTGTCAACACCCGTTCCGCTCGAAATAGTGGGGGCGGCCACATAGTCCCCCAGTACCACATTGGTACCAGTATCTACGCCGTTGTAGGAGTTTACGACCCCGCCAAACGGATAAGGAACGCCCACCGGGTGGGTGCCAGTCATGTCGCCACCAGCGCCAACTTTCTTGGTGACCTTGGGAGCGGTATCGCCAACAGCTTCAGCAGCGCGGTCGCCCACTTTATAGGTGTTAAACGACGAGTTGCCAGTGCGGGATTGGCTCATGTAGTTGCCGACATCGCCCACTGCCACTGAACCATCATGGCAAGCAAGGCACTTGGCGGTGGGGCCGACATAAGTTGAAGCAATACCCAGAGTGGTACCGCCAGTGGTGGCGGTGGCATCCGCCCATGCATAGGCTTGGGTTGGCGCGCCGCGGTTCCACAGCAGAGCGGTGCTGGACGCACTGTGCGGCGTATGGCAGAAAGAGCACAAGCCGACTTTGTTGGCTGTGGTGACAACAGTTCCGTCTACACCGTTTGTTTGTTTGTACAAAAACTTCGAAGTGGCGCTGGCAAAGTCGTGACGACCACCGAGCATGCCGGAGCCACCGGTCGAGGCCATGGTGATCGCCGGAACAGCGAGAACGGTGGCGATAACCAGTTTGTTGAGAGAGAACTTCATGATGTCTACCTTTCAGGGTTAAAAAATTGTTGTGACGATTCACATGTAGCAACTGGCGTGCCAATTTTTTCTTGACCGACGGTTTGCGCATGCGCTACCTATGGTTGCAACAGGGGGCGGTGCAGCATGTTGTTTGAGTTGACGTGTCGGCGCGTATCGATGCGTTACCAAACGGTAATGTTTTGCCAAAACGACCGGTAACGCCCGTCACCATTTGGGAACATGCGTTGTTATGTGTGCCATTGGGCGAGTAAGACGGTGCTTGATCTGTCACTGCATACCGGGTTGCGCTCGGCATGATTTAAGTCAACTATTGATCAGTTAAAACATGGCGCAGTGCGTGTGTTGCGGCAAAATCCGGGTCTTCACGCTTGAGAGGTTGCTATGTACACAATGAATACTTTCCCCAAGTTCGTTAACCGCTTGATGGAGCCGCGGCACGCCGCACGCGCTGTCGGTGTGTCGGCTTTGGTTGCTGCTTTTGTCGTGCTGGCGGGTTGCGCTGGCAATGCGCCGGTGGCTGAAGAAAAGCGGCTGGTGTGGCCGGAGCCACCAGAGACAGCCCGCGTTGAGTTTGTGCGATCTATTACCAGTGATGAAGACCTGAACAAGGACACCACCAGCAGTCAGTCCATCTTGAAATTTCTGGAGGGTGAAAAGCCTGCCAAAAACCGCATTGTTGAACCCATGGGTATTGCCGTGTCTGACGACGGTGAGCGGGTTTACATCTCTGACAAGGTGCAGGGCGGCGTGTTTGTTTATGACTTTGCCAAAAAGACAAGTCTGAAAATTGGCGAAGACAAGCGGCTGGCCATGCCGATGGGTGTGGCCATTGATGCGCAAGAAAACGTTTATGTGGCCGAGCAGCAGCGCAAAGGCGTGAGCGTGTTTGATCGCACCGGCAAACTCTTACGCTTTATTACCGATGCGTCGATCACCCGGCCCAATGGGGTGGCTATTGATAAAGAGCGCAAAAAGCTGTACGTGGTGGACACCGCCAACTCGGATTCAGCCGATCACACGGTGAAGGTGTTTGACCTGGACGGCAAGATGCTTGGCAAGCTGGGTTTGGGCAAAGGTAATGCCGACGGTGCCATGCTTTATCCAACCTACATCACGGTGGGGCCCAAGGGGCATGTGCTGGTGAGCGATACGCTGAACTCACGGCTGCAAGAGTTTGATGCAGACGGCAAATTTTTGCGCAGTATTGGCAAGTTGGGCAATGCCTACGGTGAGTTTGATAAACCCAAGGGTGTGGGTTTTGACACCTTTGGCAATATTTACGCTGTCGATTCGGGCTGGAGCAATGTGCAAATTTTCAATGACAAAGGCCAGATCATGTTGTTCTTTGGTGGCCGCGGTACCTACCCTGGCCTGATGCAAAACCCGGGTGTGTTGACCATTGACAAAAAAAATCGTATCTATGTGGGTGACATCCTGAACCACCGCGTCAATGTGTATCAGTTGGTCAATACGACGGCTGAAGACAGCGTAGCCAAAGAAGACCCCAAGGCCAAAAAAGAGGCGGCTAAAGACGGGGCACCCAAGCCCGCGGCTGCTGCCAAATAAACCAGATCAAAGGCCGGTCGCGCAAAAGCTCACCGGCCTTTTTTTAAAGCCTTTGTTTTGGAATACTAATGAAAATTTTGTGTGTCTTGTTGCGTGGCTTGGCCATTGCCGGGTTCACGGTGACGGCTGCTTTGGCGGGCGAAGGGCAGGTAGTGAGCACCATGGATTCAGCCGGTTACACCTATATTGAGGTGGAGCAAAACGGTCAAAAGGATTGGCTTGCTGCAGAGACCATTAAAGTGAGTGTGGGCCAGAAAATTCAGTTTGAAGAGTTTTCAATGATGTCCAACTTTCGCAGTGAGTCGCTTCAGCGCACTTTTGCCACCATGCGCTTTGTCAACACGGTGAAAGTGGTGCCAAGCGCGCCAATCGTTCCAGCCAAATAAAGAAATTGCAATTAAATTAATAGCTTTTTGCGCTTGTGTGGCAAGCGTTACAGACCAATTTGGTTTGTAAATTTTTGGTTGCCGTGCCGTAACAGTTGTCACTTTGGTCTGTGCCTTGTCAATTCTTGCTAGCATGTTGATTTATATTGATTTTCATAGTAAAAATAGAAAATGGAAAATAACTATGAAAACTTTCATTTTGTTGAGCTGACTGAAGCGCAAACCAGGCAGCAGATTGATGCCACCGCATGCTGGCACGCTTGGCAAGCTGCGGCGGCTGCTGTGGCTCAGGTGCGCGGCTCCATGATGTGGCGTGAGCAAAGCGGGCGCAAGTACCTGATACGTGTCTCGGCTTCGGGCGGGCAGACCTCTTTGGGGCCGCAGACACCGCAAAACGAGCAACTGTATGAGCGTTTCACGGCGCGCAAGGCCAGCCTGCAAGCGCGCCACAAACAATTGCAGCAAACGCTGGCGCAGCAGGTGCGCGTGAACCGGGCGCTGCGTGTCGGGCGCGTACCCAATGTGGTGGTTAACATGCTGAACGCGCTCGCCGCTGCGGGTTTGCAGGATCATTTTTTAACCGTGGGAACCCATGCCCTGTATGCGTATGAGTCAGCGTGTGGTGTGCGGGTACAAACTGAAGCCACCGCCACCCAGGACATCGACTTGCTGCTGGATACCCGCCAATTGATTCAATTCAGCACCACGCTGCAACGCCTGGACACCTCGTTGCTGGGCATATTTCAGAAGGTGGACAAAACATTTGCGTTGCGCGACGACCAAAAATACACCGCAGTCAACGCGCACGGGTTTGAGGTTGACGTGATTCGCCGCATGGCCAACAGCCGGGCCGGTAGCGACCCACACCCCCTGCGGGTGTCTGAATTTGAAGATGATTTTTGGGCTGTGCAGGTGCCCAGTGGGCAGGCGTTGCTGGATGGTGGGCGCTTTTCACAGGTGGTAGTGGCGACCAACGGTACGATGGCCACCATGCATGTACCCTTGCCCCAGAGTTTTCAGCGTATCAAAAGCGCGCTCAGTGACCAGCCCGCTCGCGACCCGCTCAAGCGTCGCAAAGATGTGTTGCAAGCCAGGGTGGTGCAGCAATTGCTTAGCGTGCATGGGCTTGATCACGTGGTGCGTAGCGCCCAATAAAAAACCCGCCAGCTTTGGGCTGGCGGGCTGCATTCAAAAGGAGAAGCTATGAAGCTTATTGATCCGGCCCGATGAAGTTTTAAGCCGCATATTTGACGTGCCGATCCTGAAAGTAGCCAATCACCCGCTCGGGCGACTGCTCCAACATTGCCATGTGCTCAGTTGCTGCCCGGTGTAATGTTG
>JAQTSL010000209.1 GCA_028711355.1 Rhodoferax sp. | reverse complement strand
AGCTGTTGCACCAGTACCGGTAGGGGGGCTATCGTCGTCGGCAGTTGTCCCGGCAGAAGAATGCTGGTCAAGCGCACTTGCCGAATTTGACAGCGTGTCTCGGCGTCCTGGTCTTTGGGCTCGCGCATTCGCGGAAGCACAGGGCAACGAGGTAATGGCGAAGGCCAATTACCTACGATACCGGGCGGGCGAGCTGGAGCAGGAAAATCAGGCAAGAATGGCTGACCGTCAACGAGAGTTCGCGCAGGAAGATGCGATGCGAAGGCAAAAGCTCCAAGAGGCCCAGGCGTTGGAAACGCAGCACGCTCTCTCGCTGGCCGTAGGAAATTGCCCCAACTCCAGATGCTGGGCGGTCATACCACTGTCAAGTCAAGAGTGTCCGAAGTGCGGCGCATTTTTTGAGGCGGGTTCCACATGGAGCGTCCGTCCGTTGGAAACGTAGCCCTTCCAGTGGACCAGTATCGGCGGCCACGGGGTTGGCCGCTACGTACGGGAGATGTTTTCCTTTAGCTTGCGCTGGTGACGCAGTGATACAGTGCAATCGGGCACCAAGCCCCCGCGCTTCACCTCCCTGAGCGCGGCTCGAAGAGATTCAGCCCGGCCTAACCCGCCGGGTTTTTTTCGCCTGCTGGCTGCCCTTGCTTGCGCTGGATTTGGCACGAAACCATGTACCACAGTCTGTAAACAGTCTGTAAATGTCAGAAATTAAAAAAGCCCACTACGTTTTGAATAGCGGGCTTTCGTTGTTATATTTGGGGTGGCTGATGGGGCTCGAACCCACGACAACAGGAATCACAATCCTGGACTCTACCAACTGAGCTACAGCCACCACGTTCGACGAATTATAGGCGATGCCCTGCGCGCCAAAACGGCACGCCAGGGCTACTTCGACACCGACGCGCCGATGGCTGGCACCAGCATCTGCACCTTGAAGCGATCCTTCAGCGCGGCATAGTAGGCTTGCGCTTCTGCCGAAGTCCACCGCTGCGTGTACTGCTCACGTTCGCGTTGCCTGGTGGCCATCGGCACATCTTCGCGCGCCATCAATTTATTGACCCGAACAACGGCAAAACCGTCACTACCCAATTCCACACCAAGCCACGCTGGCAGCGCTGCGGTATCGGCACGCAGCGCCGCAAGCACCATCTGCGGCGCAACATTTGACGCCTGCTCACGCGACACCACCAGCGCGGGCGACAGGACCGCCTTGCTGGCGTCCTGTTTCCACTGTGTCAATTTTGCATTGCCGTCATGCCGCGCCAGTTCCAGCGCGGCCGCAGCAGCAACACGTTGCTGGACTTGCGGGCGCACTTCGTTGAACGGCAAGGTGCGCTGCGGACTGTAAGACACAATGCGCCCAGCCACCAACTGGTTGACACCAACTTCAATCGCCTCGGTGTTGCGCTTTTTGGCCACACTGTCAGCCGAAAAAATAGCCGCCAGAAACTTTTCGCTGGCCAACACGCCCTTGGCACCCGGCAATGGCTGCCGCACCAGTGCATCGATACTTTGAATCGGTAAGCCAAGTTTGTCGGCTACCGGCTTCAGGCTGTCAGACTGCTCATACACGGTGTTGGTGAACAGCTCTGCAACCTCGGCGTACTTGCGCTGCGCCTGCTGCGCTTTCAAGTCGGCTTCAATGCCGGTTCGCAATTCATCAAAGCTGCGCTGCACCGGCAACTTGACGTCGGTCAAGCGGATGATGTGGTAACCGAAGTCTGAGGTCACGACCTCACTGATATCGCCCTTCTTCATGGAAAAAACAGCGTCTTCAAATGACTTGACCATGGCTCCGCGTTCAAAATAATCAAGGTCGCCGCCCTTGGCGGCAGAACCCGGATCCTGCGAGTTCTTTTTGGCGATGTCGGCAAAAGACTCTGGCTTGGCGCGCACGGTCTTGAGCAGACTTTCAGCCATGTCTTTGGCCTTTTGCCGGGCTTCAACAGAGGCGTCCTTGGGTGCACTGATCAGGATATGGCTGGCACGGCGCCCCTCCTTGCCGCTCAGGCGCGCCGCATTCTGTTCATAGTAGGAACGGGCATCAGCCTCTGCAACCGTGATGGATTTCTTGACTGCGTCGATATCGAGTACAACGTATTCAACCTTGGCTTGCTCACTCGCCTTGAACAGGGATTCATTGACTTGATAAAAAGTTTGCAACTCGGCCTCAGTGGGATTGGCCCCGGAGGCATAGTCTTTGGTAAGAAAGTTGGCAAATTGAATCTCGCGTCGTTCAAAAAAAGCGTTAAGCGACACGTCGGCCACCGCCGCTGCCGCAAAGGACGACGTCACAATACCGGCCTGCACCTGCTGGCGCGAAATATCGTCGCGCACCGAGTTCTCAAAACCTTCCGGTGTCAGTCCCTGGTTGGCAGCGAGTTGCCGGTAGCGGTCCATGTCGAGTTTGCCATTGGGTTGGCGCAGCGACGCGATGGTCGGGTCTTCTTGTAAAAAACGGGCCAGCCTGGCGTCTGAGGTGAGCAGTCGGGCATCCTGGGCTGCCAGCGCCAGCACGCGGTCACGAACCATGCGTTCAAGCGTAGCCAGACGCGCTCCGTCGGAATCCAGTAACTTGACATCAAGTTGCGGCTGTGCCGAGCGCAACCGATCCACCTCGTTTTTGTGAGCATCGTCCCACTGTGCCTTGGTGATTTCCAGTTTGCCAACTTTGGCAACCACTTCAGTGGACTCTTGCATCCGGTTGTACCCATCAAGGCCCAATAGCACAAACGACGGAATGACCAACACGAACAGCAAGACCATCATGATCTTGGTGTGTTTCCGAAATACATCAAACATGCAGCAACGCTCCAAAAGACAAACAAAAAAGGCGAACCACGCGTTCGCCCTCTGCAATTTGGTGGGTGATGACGGGCTCGAACCGCCGACCTACGCCTTGTAAGGGCGCCGCTCTACCAACTGAGCTAATCACCCCACCGACATCCAATCGTTAATTCAGGGCGTCCTTAAGCGCTTTGCCCGGCCGGAATTTCGGGACCTTGGCCGACTTGATTTTGATCGAGACCCCAGTACGCGGATTGCGCCCAACCCGGGCCGCGCGCTTGCCAACGGCAAAGGTGCCAAAGCCCACCAGCGACACCGAACCACCTTTTTTCAGCGTCACCCTGACGGCAGAGATGGTGGCTTCTAGCGCGCGCGCAGCCATTGCTTTGGGAATATCCGCATTGGCGGCAACGTAATCGATCAATTCAGTTTTATTCACAACTTACCTCTATGGGAAATACAGCGATTTAATCCTCATCATCGGGCAAACTCTAACATCAAATTCACTCAGCAAGGTGCCCGACAACGGGTCTGATCCGCCACTGGCGGCCTGACACGGATGCGCGATTCTAAGCGGATTTGCCAGCGCCCAATTCAAGCCGTCAGACGCCGACTTCAGTACCCCTTTGCAGCTCAATCAAGCCAGTGGGTGAAGTCAGACACCGCCACCCGTGGCGTATGAAAACTGTTGACAACCTGACCTTCATCGGCGTAGCCCAGCGACATGCCACACAGCATCATCTCATCGGCGCCGGCACCGATGTGCGGCATAACAATGCTGGCGAAAACATTCCACGCAGCCTGCGGACAGGTGTGCAGGCCGTGCGCGCGTGCTGCCACCATCAGGTTCTGCAAAAACATGCCGTAGTCCACCAGCGAGCCCCGCCCCATGACGCGGTCGATGGTAAACATCAGACCGACTGGCGCGTCAAAAAAACGGTAATTGCGCTGCTGCTGCAGATGCATCCTGTCTTTGTCACCTTTGCCGATGCCCAGCAAGCCGTACAGGCTCCAGCCGTTTTCGCGGCGCCGGTCAATGTAGGGACTGACCCATTTTTCGGGATAGTAATCATAGGGTTCGAGATAGTGGGACGCCAGCGCCGGATCGGCGCGAAAGGCGTCGTGGGCTGCGCACACCTTGGCCACCAGGGCGTCGCGGCTGGCACCCTGCAATACATAGACTTTCCAGGGCTGGGTATTGGTGCCGCTGGGGGCACGGCTAGCTAATTGCAACAGGTGTTCGAGCGTCTCACGCGGCACTGCTTGTTGGGTGAATGCGCGCGCTGACATACGAGACGTGATGGCGGCATCCACCACGGCTGCGTCAAAGGACCGACGGGTAGAGTTCATAAAAGTTTTTCCAGAACGAGTTTGAGAGAAGTTGGCAAGGCGGTCGGCCGCCGTGATACCCGGTCCACATAGACGTGGATGAAATGTCCCTTGGCAGCGGTCAAAGGCTGGCCTTGCTCAAACAGACCCACTTCATAGCGCACGCTGCTGTTGCCCAGGCGGGCGACCCGGATACCAGCCTCAACAGTCTGTGGAAAAGCCAACGGCGCAAAGTAGTTGCACTGGGTTTCAACCACCAGGCCGATGGTCTGGCCCTGGTGAATGTCCAGCACCCCTTGTTCGATCAAGTAGGCGTTGACCGCTGTGTCGAACCAACTGTAATAGACAACGTTGTTGACATGGCCATACACGTCGTTGTCCATCCAACGGGTGCTGATGTTGCGAAACACACGGTAATGCTCACGCAACTCTGGCTGATTCAACGCTGCGGCGCTGGCACCATGGCTGACTTGCTTGGCTGGGTTAGTCATGCAGCAGATTTTGCCAGCAGTCGCTGCCCTTGCGGCAGCGTCACAGCTTTTACTTTTTATCAGCGTGATCCTTGATCAAATCACGCAAGCGCCGGGCTGCTGGCACCAGCGGCGTGCGGCTACGCGTCCAGGCACCTTGGTCAGACGGCGACAGGGCGCGGCCACGACTCATGAACCACGACGCCAGCTTGTACAGGCCCGATTTGCTATAGACTTGCGACCAGACACCCCAGACCGTCGAGGCCGTCACTGTCCGCGCCACGCCACTGCCACGCAAGCTGGCGTCGTCGGTATCCGGGCGTGCCTGCGCCTCGTTGCGCAGCCGAACCAGCAAATCGGTAATCGGTATCTTGACCGGGCAAACCTCTGCACACGCACCGCACAGGGTGGAAGCAAAGGCCAGCGGATAGGTCGATTCCAGCCCCAGCAGGTGCGGCGAAATGATGGCGCCAATCGGCCCAGGATAGGTTGTACCGTAAGCATGACCTCCGATGCGCGCATAGACCGGGCAATGATTCATGCAGGCGCCGCAACGGATGCACTTGAGCGTCTCGCGCAGCTCCAAGTCGGCATAAGCCTGGGTGCGACCGTTGTCCAGCAAGATCAGATGCACCTCTTGCGGACCGTCTTTTTCGTCAGGCTGGCGCGGTCGACTGATCATGTTGACATAAGTCGTCACCGATTGGCCGGTCGCTGAGCGTGTCAGCAGGCTTAGCAGCGGCGGCACGTGCTCGAGTTTTTCGACCACTTTTTCAATGCCAGTGATGGCAATATGCACACGGGGTACCGTAGTACACATCCGGCCATTGCCTTCGTTTTCAACCAGGCACAGGGTGCCGGTTTCTGCCACCGCCACATTCACGCCAGACAGACCAATGTCAGCCTCGGCAAACTTGTGACGCAGCACGCGTCGGCCAATTTGGATCAGCGCATCCACGTCTTCGGTGTAAGCCACACCAGGTATCTCTTGCTCAAACAGCCGGGCGATGTCTTGCTTGGTCTTATGGATCGCCGGCATGATGATGTGCGACGGCGCCTCACCGGCCAGTTGCACGATATATTCGCCCATGTCTGATTCGAAAGCCTCAATACCAGCCGCCTGCATGGCGTGATTGAAGCCAATTTCTTCGCTCACCATCGACTTGCCCTTGATGATGCGTTTGGCCTGTACGCGCTGGGCAATCTGCAAGGCGATCGCGTTGGCTTCGTCCGGTGTTTGCGCCCAATGCACCTGGATGCCGTTGGCGGTCAAACTGGCCTCAAGCTGCTCCAGCAGGCGCGGCAAATTAGCCAGGCTGTAGCGTCTGATTTGTGAACCCAATTCACGCAAACTTTGTAATTCTTCAGGGTCTGGAAACTGGGCGCGCCGCTTGGCTTGTAAAAAGTCCATCGCGCCGCGAAAATTTTGCCGCTGCGCCGGGTCGTTCAGAACAAAGCGGGTACGCTCCTTAAAATCCTGCGTGGGATTGATCGGTACCACGCGGCTCATGCTGCACCTCCGTGCCCGTGCCCGTGCCAGATCAAAACCACCAATTCACGCGGCCCGTGGGCACCGTAAGCCAGCGTCTGCTGGATGTCGGCGGTTTTGGAGGGGCCGCAGATCAGCAACGCGTTGGTCGGCATCCGGTCGGCCCAGTTTTCGACGGTCATCGCTGCGTGAAAATCAGCGTGAATCGTGTTCGCGTCCAACAACACAAAATGCAGCGACGGCACCAGCGACATCAGCCGCGGTTCAGCCGGTGTGGGCCAAAGAATCAAACTGCCCGTCTGCGCCAACGCGCCACGCGCCAGCGTCAAGCCGGCGTCGATGCCATCAAACAATTGCGTTTGCCAAGCCTCAATCGCCCGCTCGTAGCGCACGATCTGCAAGTTGGTCGGTGCCTGCCGCGCCAACGCTTCGCCATGCTCGGTGCCCTGACCAATAAGAATATGACGCAGCCCTTTGGTTGCAGCAATACCCAGCACCACCGACACCCAGTCGGCATCGGTAACGTCATGCACCTCGGTCTTGACCGCCTCCAATGCCTGACGCAAGCGCGCCAC